>DUPK01000043.1 GCA_012838345.1 Clostridiales bacterium
CAGCACGATAGGCAAGCGGTAAAACAGAACCAGTCCTCTTCATTGCGGGTTTCGATTATTCGAAGCCCGCTTTTTGTCAGGGCTTCTCTGACCTCGTCCTCACGCCCCTCAATAATGCCGGAGCAGACGAAGTGCCCCTCGGGTGAAAGCCATTTCGGCACGTCGTTTGCTAGCGCGATTATCACGTCCGCGACTATGTTGGCGAAGATAAGGTCGTACTTTGTCTCGCCTATAATACTTCTGAGTTTGTTATCTTTCAAAGCGTCCCCGGCATACACCCTGAATCTGTCGGCCTCGACGCCGCTCAGGGCTGCGTTATTTAGGGCCGTATCGGGCGCCTTCGGGTCTATGTCGCAGCCGAGGGCGCTTTTGCAACCGAGCAGCAGGGCGGCTATGGCTAAAATACCGCTACCGCAGCCGAGGTCCAGGACTCTCTTCCCGGGGAAAGCGTACTTTTCAATCTCCCTAAGACACATGCGGGTGCTTGCGTGCGCGCCGGTGCCGAATATCATCCCGGGATTTAGCCGCAGCACGACACGCCCCTCCTGCGAGGGGGCTTCCTCCCACTCGGGCACGATGAGGAGCTTTTTACCTATCTCCATGGGGCGGTAGTACTTCTGCCAGTTGTTTTCCCAGTCCTCGTCGCGCACCTGCGCTACGTTTAAAGAAAGCCCTGTTTTCAAAATTTCCGGGCGGATGTTTTCAAGGAGGCTGCGCCCCTGCTCATCGTCCGGAAGGTAGAACTTTACGCGGCTGAGCCCCTGTACTTCGCGGCGAAGGTTCTCGTCGACATAGTCCCAGTATTCGCGGTTATTTTCAAGGAAGCTCTCAAAGTCGGACTCGTCCTCTATCACCAGCCCCCCGACACCCAAACCGTCGAGAAGGGAGCAAAGCCGGTCCAAATCTGCGTTTTCCGCGTTCACCGTAACTTCAAGCCAGTTCATCTCTAAAGTCAGTCCTTTCGCGGCACAAAGAGCGTAAAGCGCCAAAGAACCCGTGCCGGTGCTAATGCATAGTTTTGGGCTAATAGAATTGGATATTCAAAAAGGCTGCCGGGCTTATGCCGACAGCCGACAAGGGTATTTTATCCTAACGTCCTTTTTTGTCAAGGTCTATCCGGACAAAACCGAGGTCCCGCGAGGATATGGTCTCTCCCGTCTCGTCGTCAATCTCCAGTTCCTCGACCCTGCCCCAGATTTCGTCCTTCATGCGCTCGGCTATATACTTCTCCTGCCCGACCATTTTCACCCATGCGTCGTGTTCAAGAAGATAATACTTGGCCCCGCGCTGCTCCTTAACTCCGACTACCTTATATATATATTCCCCCGTATATTCCACGGGCGAATTATCGAGAAATCCGCTGTGCACTATCGAATGCTTCATCAAGAACCTCCTGCTTTACGCCAGCCGGGCGGATTTATATTAATATCGCATATGTTCGGAACTGCATATTTAAAGGCCCGGCGCAAAACGCTTCGTTGTTGGATGTAATAAATTTTGGATATTATAATCAAGGCGAGTAAAAGTATAACCCATATTCCAGGCCGATGTCGAGGGAAAACTATTGATTCTACAAAACCTCGAAAAAATGTACACAAATCACATGAACCGGTTCAGCGTTCCGCTCCAAGCAAAAACGCCCCGTTTGGGGGCGTTTTATTAGGTTAATCGTTTAAGCAAGGCACATCCTGTCCATGTACTCCTTTATCTTCTCGTCGACTATGGGGTTCGGGGAGGGGATGCCCATTTCGCTTGCGCGCTGCTGGGAGTACTGCTGTTCGGGAGTGGAGAAGCGGTTCTCCGAGAAATCGCCGCTCATTATCTGCTTTTTGTATTGGAAAGGAGTCTTTTTATACATCTCCTTGAAGCTCTTATAAAAGGATTTGGCGTTCGGGAAGCCGTTGTCAAGGGCAATCTCCACCATCGACTTGTCGGTGTGGTTTAGGTCCGCCACGGCGCTTCTGAGGCGCAGCCGCGTCAGGCATTCGTGAAATCCGACGCGGACCTTGGACTTAAACAGGTGCGATATATAGGCCGGGTTGTAGTTGCCCACCCTGGCGACGTCCTGAAGGGTTATGTTGCTCTTATAATTGTTTCGAATATACTCAAGAATACTGTCAAATGTATATAGACGCTGTTCACCGAGGCCGGCCTTGAAGTAGTCGGGCGGGAAATCCCTCATCAGCATTGAGGCAAAGAGGTAATAGGCCCCCTCTATGTCCAGGAGGTTGTCGTCCGTCATGCCGCGCTTCATGAGGTATGCGCTCAGCCCGCGAATCCTGTTGAACCTGTCCTCATAGCGGTTTTCGTCGGTGGTCATGCAGTCAAACAGGAGCGCGTCGAAGTTATCCGTGTTGCGCCTGAAAATCACTGGGTCAAAAACAACGACCGAGGCAAGGCAGGGGCCTTTCAGGGCCATTGCGGAGTACTCGTAGTTCGGGTTGATGAGGAGCACGTCGTCCTCTTTCATCGTGGTGACATTACCGTGAACGGTAATCTCAATCTCGCCCTTCAGTAAGATGATAAGGGTCATATTGTCACGCCAGAGCAGATTGTGCCTCTTTATTTCCTGTACGAACTGGCAAAAGTAGATGTCGCGCTGAGGCTGGTCGTAATACTGGCTGTAATACAGCTTTTCTAGCTTTTCATCCATGCCCTTACCTCTTTCCGATTATTTACTGTTCAATTCGGGGTAATACTACCATAAAAAATTAACGCATTCAACATAAAAAACCTGCCTTTTTATATAATTTCACATTTTTGTATTGTTTATTTAATTCCGCTCATTTTACGCTGGAAAAAAGCTGGTTTTTAAGTAATGTCATTCATATTTCATGTGTAAACAGCACAATCTGGTGGAAGTAGATGGATAATAATAGCCCGATTGGGAAGGTATAGCTTAAAAAATGGAATAAAAAACACCCCATTTGTTCTCAGTAAACCATACTGTCTAACAAATGGGGTGCAGTTTAACGCTAGGTCCCGGGATTTTTGTGTACTAAACTACGCAATATTATTCCTTCATTTTCACGGCGAAAATCCATTTACCGGAATTAAAGCGCCAAAGTATGAGAAGGTAGCGCAAAACCTGGTCGACGCCCATTGACAGCCACCCGCCTACTAAGCCCCAGTTGAATATATAGATGAAGATGGCGGCGGATATGGGGCGGATTATCATTACGGTGATTAGGTATATAATTGCAGTGGCTTTGGTATCGCCGGCGCCCCGAAGGACTCCCGCCAGAATAAACTGGGTTGACTGGAACGGCTGGTAAAAAGCAAGTATCCTGAGAATTGCAACTCCGCTTGCCATTACCACGTCCCAGTGGGGGTCGCCCCTGTCGAGGTACAGGGATATGAGCAGCCTGCCCCCAAAGAAAAATAAAAGCCCTGTCGCGACGGCAAGGCCTATTCCGACCCTGCGGCAGCGGACGCTGTAAGCCTGAGCCATATCGGAGCGCTTTCTTCCGATACTCTGGCCGACAAGCGAGGTGACGGCCACCTGACAGCCCTCAATGCTGACAAAGGAAAGCTGCATGACGTTTACGCAAATCTGATGGGTGGCGAGCATGACGGTTCCGAGGCTTGCAACCATCTTCGCATAAGCCACCATCCCGACGCGCATGACGATTCGCTCAAGCATCACCGGAAATCCAATCGATGAAATCTGGCCCAGCGCTTCCCAGTCCGGCTTAAAGCCCTTGAATGAAAGGCTTAAATAGCCGTTCTTTTTGGTTATCCCGGCAAAGGCCATGGCCATCGCGACTGCCTGCCCGATTACCGTTGCCAGGGATGCTCCCGCAACGCCGAGCATCGGCGCGCCGAGCTTGCCGTAGATAAGCACCCAGTTGAAGAATACGTTGACAATGTTTGCCACCGTGTTATAAATAAGGGCCGACCGCGAGTTTCCCACACCGCGGAGCACAGCGGTTATTGTAGCTGTCAGAGCCAAAGTGATGAAGCCGGCCGCCTGAATCTGAAGATATTTCGTCGCCTCTGCGAGAACAAGCCCCTCTTCCGCGCCCATGAACTTTATGATGGGTTCTGAAAAAATAAAAAAAAGCGCCGAGACAAATATGGTGAAAAAGAAGGTAAGGAGGAGCGACTGCCTCACTATACCGTTGGCTCTTTCTCTGTCACCGGCTCCTTTATATCTTGCGACCATTGCCGTTGCGCCCACGTTTATGGACATGACAATAGATATAAGAAGAAATCTCGGCTGCGTTGAAAGGCCCACCGCGGAGATTGCCTAGGTGCCGAGCTTGCCAATCATCATCTGGTCTGCCATTGAGGCGGCCTGGTTCAGAAACAGCTCAAGTATGGCGGGCCATGCGATTACTGCAATGTCGCGATATATTCCCCTCGAAGAAACACCTTCGGGAAATGTTTTGCTCTTTCTCCACTTTTTTATATCGGTGTCCAGCTTCTCACCCGGGGAGAGGCTGTCAAGCGAAATTCTGGGCGGGGCCTTTATTTTTTCATTTGTGTTTGCGTCGGTTTTCAGCTTAAGACCCCCTAAAAAATGACAAAAACAGTAAACATATTGTTACCAAATATTGTTGTGACCAATTTTTAATTATATTCCTTTTTGGCCTAAAAGTCAAGTTTCGGACTGTTGACAAAGCAACATGCTAGTGGTAAGATAACAGCACACGCCGCTGTGGCGGAACTGGCAGACGCCCGGGACTTAAAATCCCGTGATGTTTTTACATCGTACCGGTTCGATCCCGGTCAGCGGCACCACAGGGCGATAGACGGACATCCTATCGCTATCCGTCTATCTGCCGCTTGGCTGCTTTTTTTACTTTTTACCGTAAAGGAGCAGCTACATTTTATTTTGATTTGGTGTCAACCTCTGCCATATATTCCACAAACTTCAGTAGCATGTTTGCGTATCCGTATTCATTGTCATACCAGGCGATTACCTTTACGAAGGTGTCGGTGAGCGCTATTCCCGCACTTGCGTCGAATATCGAGCCTCTGGGGTCGTTGATAAAATCGGAGGAGACAAGCGGCTCTTCCGTGTAGCCTAAAATGCCCTTGAGTTCCCCTTCGCTCGCCCTTTTCATCGCCTCGCAGATTTCCTTGTAGGTTGTGGGCTTTTTGAGGTTTACCGTCAGGTCCACCACCGACACGTCAAGGGTTGGAACGCGCATTGACATGCCTGTGAGCTTTCCGTCAAGCTCGGGTATTACCTTGCCGACGGCTTTGGCAGCACCGGTGGACGAGGGAATGATATTGGCCGACGCCGCTCTTCCGCCTCTCCAGTCCTTTCTCGAGGTGCCGTCGACAGTCTTTTGAGTAGCAGTCACCGAGTGAACCGTGGTCATGAGGCCTTCAGATATTCCAAAGTTGTCATGCAACACCTTGGCTAAGGGTGCAAGGCAGTTTGTCGTGCAGGATGCGTTGGACACCACCTTCATGTCGGGGGAGTAGCTCTTGTGGTTGACTCCCATAACGAACATCGGCGCATCGGCCGGAGCGGAGATAATGACCTTTTTTGCGCCGTTGTTGAAATGGCCCTCACAGTCCTTGACCTTTGTGAATTTTCCGGTGGACTCTATAACGTACTCAGCCCCGACTTCATCCCAGGGGATGTCAGCCGGGTCCTGCACTTTGAAAGTACGTATGCTCTTTCCGTTTACGATTAGATGTTTTTCCTTATGGCCGACTTCGCCGGTGAATGTACCGTGCATCGTGTCATACTTAAAAAGATAAGCCATGTACTCGGGGTCAGAGGTACCGTTGATACCCACAAACTCTATGTTCTCGTTATCTATTCCGGCGCGAAGGAGAAGTCTGCCAATCCTGCCGAAACCATTTATGCCTATTTTGATACCCATCGTTTACCTCCAAACAATTTAGCAAATAATCTATTAATAATATTTTACTCCTTTTTTGAACAAATTTCAATAGAATGTGTTTATTGCAAAAATAATGACTGTAGCGACAACAGTTCAATTGTAGGATATTTATAATTTTATAATATTTTTTGGTAATAGAAGAAAGATATGAATGGGAATAATTACCCGTAATTACAAAGATTTTCTTGGGGTGCTTCATGACAGATTTCAATAATTTTTTAAATCTCCTGTCCCAATCTTCCGACGCCATTGCGGTAGAAAGAGACAATGAGATTATAATGATGAATGATTCCGCCAAAAAAGTTTTTACCCATATGCCGGAATCCTTCCCATGCGACATAAGCGAGCTTCTGCCCCAGGACCTCATCGAGTCCGAAGCGGAGCGCTGCAGCGGCTACAACGAAATAGGTGGAAAACCGTTTTATATATCCATGTACCGCATGAAAGACTGCCGGGTTTTCACCTTCCTGCCGGAACAGTATGACGACAGCGCCGATTTTGATTATCTTGCAACCGTCAACGAGGCGATAAGGACCCCGCTCGCCACACTTTCCTCGGCGGCGAGCATCATGCTGCCGATAGTGGAGAGCTCCGGGAACGAAACTCTGTCAAGAAGCCTTGCGATGATATTTAAGAATTATTTTAAGCTGCTGCGCATTTCGAACAATATAATAGGATTCAACGAAATGAAAAAGCGCAGCACAAAACTGAATCTGAAAAACGTCGATCTTCTATCGCTCTGCCGCAACCTTGTAAATACCGTGTCGCTGCTTACAAAGGAGCGCGGCGTGCGGATCTGGTTCAAAACGACACTCAAGAGTGCGGATTTATACGCTGATTTTGACAAGCTCGAATATGTACTGCTGAACCTCCTGTCAAACAGCCTGAATCATACCGGGATTGGCGATGACATAAATGTTTCGGTGTCAGGCGCCGGGGGGTTTTATATCGTGACCGTATCTGATACCGGCACGGGAGTTCCCGCTCCGGCTCTGCCGACGATATTCGAGCCGCGGATAAAGAAAAAGGACCTTGACGACCTCGAGCCCGGCCTCGGGATGGGGCTTGCCTACTCCCGGCACATCATATCCGCTCACGGGGGCTCAATGGTTTTGGAAAGCCGCGAGGGAGAGGGCACGACCGTCAGGTTCACCCTTCCCAAAACAAAGGACCTGGACAAACTTGCGGAATCCCCGATTAGGTTCGGGGAGTATGGCATAATACCGGTGCTTACGGAGCTGTCCGACATACTTTCTCTGGACTGCTTTGAAGCAAAGTACCTGGACTAAATTAAGGGCGCCCCGTGAAGGGGCGCCCTTTTCAATTTCAGGGTTAAATTTCAATAAATTGGGGAGAGGGTATAAGCCCTCTCCCCTTAGTTTTAGTTGTTTGCGTATTTGCGGTCGTACATTTCCTTCTGCGCCACAAGCTTTTGATACTTGAGCTTGGCGTTCTTCTCCGCCAGCTCGAACAGCTCCTTTGCCCTGTCCGGGAAGCTGCGCATGAGGGAGCTGTAGCGGACCTCGCCCATTATGAAGTCGTAGTAGCTTGCCGTCGGCTCCTTGCTGTCGATGGTTAAGGGGTTCTTGCCCTCAGCCTCAAGCCTCGGATCGAAGCGGAAGATGTTCCAGTAGCCTGCCTCCACGGCCTGCTTCTCGGTGAGTATGGACTTGCCCATACCGTTTTTGGAGCCGTGGTTGATGCAGGGGGCATAGGCTATGATAAGGGAAGGACCGTCGTAGGACTCGGCCTCGGATATGGCTTTGAGCGTCTGCATGTAGTTTGCGCCCATCGCCACCTGAGCGACATAGACATAGCCGTAGGACATGGCTATCTGCGCAAGGTCCTTTTTCTTGGTGCTCTTGCCGGCGGCGGCAAACTGGGCGACCTGGCCAATCTGAGAGGCCTTGGAGGCCTGACCGCCGGTATTGGAGTAAACCTCGGTGTCAAACACCAGGACGTTTACGTTCTCCCCGCTTGCAAGCACATGGTCCAGACCGCCGTAGCCGATGTCGTAGGCCCAGCCGTCTCCGCCGAAAATCCAGATGGAGGGCTTGACGAACAAATCGCGCATCTCGTAGAGGGACTTGTTGACCGGGCAGTCCTTTTCGGTCATTCTCTTCTCAAGAGCCGCTACGAGCTTTGCACCGGCGACCTTTGAGCCCTCGGCGTCGTCGAAGACCTCAAGCCACTCGGCGGCTGCCTGCCTGAGCTCCTCGCTCTGGGTGTTGGCGACTATATCCTCGGCTATCTCCTTTGCCTTTAAGCGGCGCTGCTTGGTGGCAACGGCCATGCCGTATCCGAACTCGGCGTTGTCCTCAAACAGGGAGTTGGCCCAGGCGGGACCTCTGCCCTCCTTATTGACGGTGTAGGGCGTGCTCGGCGCGCTTCCGCCCCAGATGGAGGAGCAGCCGGTGGCGTTTGCGATATACATTCTGTCGCCGAACAGCTGGGTGACGAGCTTTGCGTAGGGTGTCTCACCGCAGCCTGCGCAGGCGCCGGAGAACTCAAGCAGCGGCTTTCTGAACTGCGAGCCCTTGATGGAGTCGATTTTGAAGGGCAGCTCCTTGTCCGAGACCTTCTTTTCCGCGTAGTCGAAGTTCTTCTGCTCTTTAAGCTGCTCCTCGGCCGGCTTCATGACAAGTGCCTTGTTCTTGGCCGGACAGACGTTTGCGCAGACGCCGCAGCCGGTGCAGTCAAAGGCGGAGATGGCTATTGCGAAAGTATAGTCCTCGCAGCCCTTACCAGTCATCTTGACGGACTTGAAGCCCTCGGGAGCGCTCTCCAGCTCTTCTTTGCTCAGAGCAAAGGGACGGATGACAGCGTGCGGGCAGACATAGGAGCACTGGGTGCACTGGATGCAGTTTTCGGGTATCCACTCGGGGATGTCCACGGCTATGCCGCGCTTTTCAAAAGCCGCAGTGCCCTGGGGAAGTACGCCGCGGGCTGTGTCCATAAAGGTGGAAACAGGCAGGCTGTCGCCGCGCATATTGTTGACGGGGATGAGCACTTCCTCGACATATTTGGAAAGCTCGGGCCTGTCGCTCTCGACCGTGACCTTTTGTACGGTATCTTCGGCGGTTTTCCAGTCCTCGGGAATTTTGAGCTCCTTTATTTCGGTAAGGCCGGCGTCCACCGCGGCCTGGTTCATCTTCACGACCGCCTCGCCCTTACGGCCGTAGGTTGCGACGATGGCTTCCTTCATGTATTTCACGGCGTCGTCAATTGGAATGATGTTTGCAAGCTTGAAGAAAGCCGACTGGAGGATTGTGTTGGTACGTCCGCCGAGCCCGAGCTCCTTTGCAAGCCTGATGGCGTCGCAGACGTAAACCTTTATATTGTTGTTCGCTATATGGCGCTTGGCAGCGGCGGGCAGACGATTGCCAAGCTCCTCGACATCCCAGGGGCAGTTTATGAGGAAGATTCCGCCGGGTTTGATTTCCTGGGCTATATCAAACTTCTCGATATAGGAGGGGTTGTGGCAGGCAACAAAGTCGGCCTTGCTGACATAGTAGGTCGACTTTATGGGCTTGTCGCCGAAGCGCAGGTGCGAAACGGTTACGCCGCCGGACTTCTTCGAGTCGTACTGGAAGTACGCCTGTACCTTCTTGTCCGTGTGATCGCCTATAATCTTGATGCTGTTTTTATTCGCGCCGACCGTACCGTCCGAGCCGAGTCCCCAGAACTTGCAGGAAATTGTGCCAGCGGGAGTGGTGTCGGGTTCCTCGGTAATCGGCAGCGAGAGGTTTGTCACATCGTCCACTATGCTGATGGTGAAACCGTTTTTCGGCTGCTCGGCCTTGAGGTTGTTATACACAGAGATAATCGCGCCGGGCGTCGTGTCCTTGCTGCCAAGGCCGTAGCGGCCGCCCACTATCGTTGCGTCCTCAAACTTTGTGCCGCGAAGTGCGGATACGACGTCCACATAGAGGGGTTCGCCGATTGCGCCGGGCTCCTTTGTCCTGTCGAGAACCGCTATCGATTTGACGGTTTCAGGCAGGGCGGCAATAAGATGCTTGGCGCTGAAGGGGCGGTAGAGGCGCACGGTTACAAGGCCGACCTTTTCGCCTCTTGCGTTGAGGTAGTCGATAACTTCCTCAATTGTCTGGCAGACCGAGCCCATCGCGATAATGACGTGCTCTGCGTCCGGCGCTCCGTAGTAGTTGAAGAGCCTGTAATCGGTCCCGATTTTCGCGTTGACCTTGTTCATATACTCCTCAACGACCGCCGGGAAGGCATAGTAGGGCGTGTTGCAGGCCTCCCTGTGCTGGAAGAAGGTGTCGGGGTTCTCGGCCGAGCCGAAAAGACGGGGATTTGCGGGGCTGTTCGCGCGCGCGCGGAAAGCCGCAACCGCGTCACTGTCCAGCAGTTCCTCAAGGTCCTCGTAATCCCAGACCTCTATCTTCTGCTGCTCGTGGGAGGTGCGGAAGCCGTCAAAGAAATTGAGTACGGGCAGGCTTCCCTTGATTGAGGCAAGGTGGGATACGGCGCCGAGGTCCATGACCTCCTGCGGGCTTGAGCAGGCCATCATAGCATAGCCCGTTGCGCGGCAGGCCATGACGTCTGAATGGTCTCCGAAAATAGACAACGCATGTGTGGCCAGGGTGCGGGCCGATACATGTATGACATTGGGCGTCTGCTCGCCTGCAATTTTATACATGTTGGGTATCATCAGGAGAAGACCCTGCGACGCCGTGAACGTG
Source organism: Clostridiales bacterium (assembly GCA_012838345.1). Taxonomy (GTDB): domain Bacteria; phylum Bacillota; class Clostridia; order Oscillospirales; family Oscillospiraceae; genus DUPK01. The sequence goes on from DUPK01000043.1 coordinate 10,568, forward strand.
GTGGTGAGCGCACCGGCTACGAGGGAGCCGTGGACCGCGCCCGCGGCGCCGCCCTCAGACTGCATCTCAACTACCTTAACCGGCTGGCCGAAGATGTTCTTCTTGCCCTCTGCCGACCATTTGTCGACCAGCTCTGCCATGACGGACGAAGGCGTAATCGGGTAGATGGCGGCAACTTCCGTAAAGGCATAAGCCACATGGGCGGCGGCTGTATTGCCGTCCATAGTTTTCAGTTTTCTTGCCATAGTTTCCTCCTTTGGTTGCTTAAAGCGATATTTAGAATTATTGCCTTATTTTACAATATACCAGTGTATATTTTATCACCTTACATCAGCATTGTAAATCGTAAACAAGCACATATTTACATTCTTTTGCAAAGGCGTTCTAAAAAAATTGCACATATCGAAAAGTGGTGATATTATAATTGTCAAGGCAAAGATTAGCAACAGGCAAGGGCCGCGGCAGTATGCCGCCCGCCTTATCTGCGTTAACGGCTTTGCTTTAGTTTTGGATTCAGCCTGTAAAGCAAATACATTGCCGGGCATTAATACACTATAAAACGGCGGCACAACGCCGGGCCACATGTCCGATGGATTATTTACTACCATATAAATAATAAAGAAACGACAGTTCGTCTTTATCACAAACCCCGTATCCCCTGCAGCCCGGCTCATGAATAATCGGCTAAAGGAGGGCGCCCCCATGGTCACGAAGGTCCGTTCCCTCGGCCTGAATGGGATAAGCGGCTATGAGGTCTCCGTCGAGTGCTTCCTGTCCGGTGGACTTCCGGCCTTTGAAATAGTCGGCCTGCCCGACGCGGCGGTGCGCGAAGCCAGAGAGCGCGTGCGCGCCGCAGTAAAAAACTGCTCGCTCAAATTTCCAGTAAGCCGCATCACGGTTAATTTAGCTCCCGCCGACACAAAGAAGGCGGGAACGGTCTACGACCTGCCGGTGCTGATTGGAATCCTCGCAGCCTCCGGCGATATAAAAAGCATACCCGAGGATGCGGCCTTCTTCGGCGAGCTCTCGCTTGCCGGTGAGGTGCGGGCGGTGCCCGGCGCCCTGCCTATGGCGCTTTCCGCCAAAAGGCTCGGCATAAAAAGGCTCTTCGTGCCCGAGGAAAACGCTGCAGAGGCGAGCTTTGCCGAGGGCGTTCTGGTATATCCGGTGCCCCATGTACATAAGCTACTGTCGCATCTTGACGGCTCGCTCGAAATAGAGCCCGCTTCGACGCCGGAGTCCCTGATTAGTTCTCAGAGCGTGCCCGATTTTTCGGACGTAAAGGGCCAGTTTGCCGCAAAACGCGCCCTTGAAATCGCTGCGGCGGGAGGTCATAATGTAATGATGAGCGGGCCTCCGGGGGCGGGCAAGAGCATGCTTGCTAAGCGCCTGCCCGGGATACTTCCAGATATGAGCCTTCAGGAGGCTCTGGAGACGACCGAAATATACTCGGTGATGGGCCTGACCGGCCGTGAAAACCCCCTTATAACCATAAGGCCCTTCCGCAGCCCCCACCATACGGTTTCCGCCGTGGCACTGGCGGGCGGCGGCTCAAACCCCAAGCCCGGGGAGATTTCGCTTTCGCACAACGGGGTCCTTTTCCTTGACGAGCTTCCGGAGTTTCGGCCCGACACCCTGGAGGTTCTGAGGCAGCCTATGGAGGACGGGCAGGTGACAATCTCGCGCGCTTCGGGCGGCGCGACCTACCCGAGCCGCTTCATGCTCGTTTGCGCCATGAACCCCTGCAAGTGCGGCTGGTACGGTTATCCGCGCTGCACCTGTTCCGAGGCCTCCATTAGACGCTACCATGGGCGCATCTCCGGCCCCCTTCTCGACAGAATTGACATCTTTGTCGACGTGCCGCCGCTTGAATTTGAGGAGCTTTCGCGCAAGGGCGGGGGCGAGCCCTCCTCGGCCATACGCGAGAGGGTCAACGCCGCAAGGGAGAGGCAGCGCAAAAGGGGCGTCGAGAGCAACGCCTCCATGCCGCTTGCCGCCCTCAACGAATTTTGCGCCCTAAGCGGCGATTGCACAAGGCTTATGCAGAGCGCCTACGAGCGGCTGGGCCTCTCAGCGAGGTCCTACGATCGCATACTGCGTGTCGCGAGAACCATAGCGGACCTCGTGGGGGAGGAGAACATACTCCCGCATCATCTTTCCGAGGCTATACAGTATAGAAGCGTGGTTTTCGAGGAAGAAAAATAGAAAAATAATTATTCTGCTCGACAAAATATAGCAGTTAAATATTGGAAAAATTCTTATAATTTAAGGAGATTTAGCAATTGAACGACATTATCCTGCTCAAACTCGGTGAACTGGTGCTCAAGGGTCAAAACAGAAGATACTTTGAGCAGCGGCTCATCTCCAACATAAAGCGCAGAATCGAAGGTTTAGGGAATTTCCGCATCTACTCGGTGCAGTCCGCAATTTACGTTGAGCCGCTGGATGAGACCTGCGATATGAACGAGACCTTCAACGCTCTGAAGCAGGTTTTCGGTGTCGCCTCGCTCTCTCGGGCGGCTGCCTGCGAAAAGAAGGCCGAGGCCATACTTGAGATGGCAAAGACCTATTTAAAGGACGAGCTCGAAGGGGTTTCCAGCTTCAAGGTCGAGACAAAGCGCTCGGACAAGAGCTTTCCGATGACCTCCATTGAGCTGTCCCGTTACGTCGGTGGCGGCCTTCATCAAGCTTTCCCGCATTTAAAGCCCGATATGCACGAGCCGGAGCTCACGGTCAACGTCGAGGTACGAGACTACGCGGCCTATGTGCATGCCGGCAGCGAGCGCGGGGCCGGAGGGCTCCCGGTCGGGACCGGCGGCAGGGCGGTTTCGCTGCTCTCCGGCGGAATAGACAGCCCGGTTGCGACCTACATGATGGCAAAGCGGGGGCTGAAAATCATCCCAGTACACTTTTTCTCATTCCCCTATACATCGGAGCTTGCCAAGCAGAAGGTTCTGGACCTCGCCGCGGTCCTTAAAAACTACTGCGGGGACCTGACCGTCGAAATCGTGCCTTTTACCAGGATACAGGAAGAGATGCGCGCAAAATGCCCCGAGGAGTATTTTACGATAATAATGCGCCGCTTCATGATGCGCATCGCGCAGGAAATTGCGGATTTAAACGGCTGCAAGGCGATAATAACGGGAGAAAACTTAGGGCAGGTGGCAAGCCAGACCGTCGAGGCGATGGCGGTGACCGAGGCCTGCTGCTCGCTTCCCGTGCTTCGCCCGCTCATAGGCATGGACAAGGAGGAAATTATCTCACTCGCCCGCAAAATCGGCACCTTCGATTTGTCCGTCCTGCCTTATGAAGACTGCTGCACCGTCTTTACGCCCCGCCGCCCGAAGACGAAGCCGCGGCTTGAGCTTGTCGAGGCCGCGGAAAGCGTTCTCGATATAGAGGCGCTTACCAGAGAGGCCGTTGCGGGCATAAGCAGAGTAAAACTGTAGATTTAAGCCTGAGCGATAAACCCGGCCCGTTTGTAGATTAAAGGCGGCCCTGCGGCGGCACGTCCCTTAAAGCCTATGAAACCATTCGGAGAATGCGGTCATGCCGCGGGACAGCCCGGAGTTTAAACTTAATAACATCCACCCCTGCGGGAGCGAGCTTTAAGAAGCCGCATAACTTGCACCTTCAAGGGAAAAAGTCCGGCACAAAAAGCTTTCGTGGGTTAGGACCTGATTATATCGCCAGGGTAAACGAAAGGGGTATAAACTATATGGAACTTACCGCAGAAATCATAGGTGTCGGCACGGAACTGCTGCTCGGAAAAACGGTGAACACCGACGCCCGGGACATTTCCGAGGGCCTTTCCATGCTCGGCATAAACGTCTACTACCACACCGTGGTGGGGGATAACCCTTCGCGTCTGAGGCTTGCGGTGGAGATAGCGAAAAGACGCGCCGACATAATAATAACGACCGGCGGGCTTGGTCCCACCTGCGATGACCTTACAAAGCAGGTGCTCGCCGAGTGTTTCGGGAAAAAGCTCGTTTTCCATGAGAAGGAGGCGGAGCGAATCCGCAGCTACTTTGAAAGAAGTCTGCACAAGACGGATATTACGGAAAACAACATGAGCCAGGCCATGCTGCCCGAGGGCTGCACGATTTTCCATAACGAATGGGGCACGGCGCCCGGCTGCGCCTTCCGCGGCGACGGCAAGCACGTCATAATGCTGCCCGGCCCGCCCAGAGAATGCGTATCGATGTTCAATAACTGTGTCGTACCCTACTTAAAGGAGCTGTCCGACTCCGAGATAGTCTCGCACAACATACGGGTTTTCGGCCTGGGCGAGAGCGTTGTGGAGGACAGGCTGAGGGATAAGATGCTCGAGCTTAAAAACCCCACGCTTGCCCCGTACGCGAAAGAGGGCGAGGTAATGCTTCGCGTCACCGCAAAGGCCTCGTCCGTGGAAGAGGCCGAGGAGATGATGAAGCCGGTCATAGATATGGTGCGCGAGACCCTCGGTGAGTTTATATACGCCGTTGACGAGGAAAACCTTGAAAGCGTCGTTTTACGCATACTCAGCGAGAAAAACCTAACTCTCTCGACTGCCGAGTCCTGCACCGGCGGGCTACTGCAAAAGCGCATAACAGACATCCCCGGAGCATCCAAAGTATTCCCGGGGGGATTTGTGACATACTCCGACAAGGCGAAGATTGATTTTCTAGGCATCCCGGAGGAGCTGATAAATAACGAGGGCGCCGTGAGCCAGGTGGTTGCCAGGGCGATGGCGGAGGCGGTCAAGGAAAAGATGTCCGCTGATTTCGGCATCGGGATAACTGGAGTGGCCGGCCCCGACCCCGACGAGCGCGGAAGCGAGGTGGGCACGGTCTTCATCGCACTTGCCGCCTTTGACGGTACATACAGCAGGGAGTTCCATCTCGGCGCGGACAGAAGCCGCATACGCACCATGGCTGTAAACCACGCCCTGGATATGCTTAGGCGCTACCTCACCGGCGAGAAGGTAGTTTAAGCGAAGGGTGGGGCCTTTATATGAAAAATACGGCGCCGGTAATGCCCCGGGCGGGGTAATACCGGTGCCTTCTGTTTTCCTCTTTATTAAAAGCAAAGGCACAGGCTATATCCGCCCGTGCCTTGTATGCTTTTTCAGTTGTTTAAAAGTGCCTGCGCGATGGGGGAGTCCGGCCCTAAAATTACGGTTTTGTCGCTTCCGTTCAGAGAGGCTTTCAGCGCGTCAAGCGCGAGGATAAACTCGTAAAAGGCCTGCTTGTCCGGGCTGTTGTAGGCCTCCGCCAAACGTTTCATGTATTCCTGCTCGCCTTCGGCAATCAGGGCGGCGGCCTGGGCCTTGGCATTGGAGATGATTATATTCACCTGCTTGTCGACGTTGTTGCGGATGATGGAGGCCTCGTATTGGCCGTCGGCGCTGTATTTCTCGGCCATTTGCTTGCGCTCTGAAATCATGCGCGCGTAAACCGCCTGCTCGTTGGCCTCGGGCAAGTCAAAGCGCTTTACCTTTATGTCCACGACCTCAATTCCGTAGTTTTTGGCGAGGTTTGCAACGTTTTCGGTGATTTTATCATATATAACGTTGCGCCCTGAACCGTCTTCCTCGTTGATAATATCCCTTTGCGCCAATGTGCCCATGGTGTTCTTCAAGGCGTTGTAGGTGAGGGCGTCAAGCCTCTGTTCGGCTACGGGGAGGCTGCCCAATGTCTGGAAGAACAGCCGCGGGTTCTCAATTTTCCAGAGCACATAGCTGTCAACTGTCATGTTCTGCTTGTCGGCGGTCAGAACCTCCGAGGGTTTGATGTCGTAGAGCATGATTGCCTTCGGGAAGACCTTTACGCTATCCAAGAAGGGGAGCTTAAAATGGAGTCCCGCGCTGTCGGTTGTATTGATTATCTTGGAAAAGCGGATGGTGCAGGCGTACTCGTTTTCTTCGACGGTATAGACCGACAGGGCGAGACAAACGATTATAAGCAGTATAATTACACCTGAAAAAATCGCTGCTTTCTTCTTCATCGATTCCCGGCCTCCTTCCTAATTGCCCGCCGGCGGGGTAAGCGTCGTGCTATAGCTTCCGAAGCTCTCGATGGGCAGAAGCTTCTGCACGCCGCCCTCCGACATGTCTATGTAAAGCTTAACGCCCGGCAAAATCTCCTTAACCGCCTCAAAGTACATGCGGGAACGGGTTATCGCAGGGTTTTGCGCGTATTCCGAGTACATGGCCTCGAACATGGCCACCTGCTCAATCGCCTCGTTTATCCTCTTTTGCTTTAAGTACTCCGCGTTCTGAATAAGGCTGTCTGCCTCGGCCTTTGCCGAAGGAATTTTGGCGTTTTCATATGCCTTGGCCTCGTTGATGACGGTCTCGGCGTTCTGCTTTGCCGTCTCAACGGACTTGAAAGCCTGCGTGACCTCGTCCGTCGGCGGCTCGCTGTCCTGGATCTTGACATCGGTGAGCATAAGGCCTATGTCGTATTCCGCTAAAATCTCGATGATAAGCTCCTTGACGCGCATCTGTATGCCCTCTTTGCCATCCGTCAGCACCGCGTCAACTTCGGTGGAGCCGACGACGTTTCGCACCTGGCTCTGTACCAGGTTTCTGAGAATAAGCTCCGGCTCGTAGGAGGAAAAGAGGTACTTTGTGGGGTCGGATACCTTGTACTCCACAAAGAACTCGACGTTTACTATATTGTAATCGCCCGTTATCATCATGCTCTCCTGTGGCACGACGACATAGCCATCCGGTTTGCGGGTGTCCGTCCTGTAACCGAGCTCAATGCGCTGGAATACGTTGACGTCAACCTTGTGGATTCTCTGTATTCCAAACGGCAGCTTGAAATGAACCCCGGCATCCGTAACGTTTGTCACCTTGCCGAAGGTGGTGACCACGGCCTGCTGCATATCGTTTACGGTGTACCAGCATGTGGCGAGGGCGAGCAGGACGATTACGACGACAATCACAATAATTGCAATTTTCTTTAGTTTCTTGGGGTCGGGCGGGACAAAGGAGTCCCCGGCGCCTCCGGTAAATCTGCTCCTGAAATTCAGCTTTCATACCTCCATTCGATTAATTAATAGGCTTATCGTATAGCATAGGCCATTTATTGTCAACGACTTAGCTCATATCAAGGGTACAATATCGTGCCTATTTGAATTTCACCCTCGGCAGGTAGTGCTCGAAGATGATTACGTCGCTTGCCTTTTCGTTTCCGTAATCGCGGGATGTCCAGGTAAAAACAAAAGCGCCCAAAAATCTGCACATCCTCAGCGTAAGCGGCCAACGCCCTATTTTGTAAGCAATGAAATGGGGCCTAGATAGAAAATTTGTCAGGAGGTTTCCGACGAGAAAGGCATTGAGCCTGCCCGCGCCGTTTTTTAGTTCCGCGGGGCGGGCGGCGAGCTGCCCGCGCATAACGGCGGGGGCGTTTTTGCGAAACCATCGGACGATGCGCGGGTCGAAGCTCTCTATACAGAATACGCCCCTGTATTTTTTTAGGAGCCCGTAAGTCTTTTCGCAGAGCTCGCGGTTGCGCGGGCCTCGTTTAAGCTCGACGACTACGGGTTCGCGCCCGGATATAAGCTCAAGCACCTCGGAGAGAAGCGGTATCCGGTGCTCGGAGCCGAAAAGGCTGAGGGTATTAAGCTCCTCCCAGGTCATATCCTCGACGCGCCCCTCGACACCGCAGGCGCGTAAGAGCGTATCGTCGTGGAAGACGACAAGTTTATCGTCCTTTGTAATATGTACGTCGAGCTCCACGCCGAAACCCAGCTCAACCGCGGCCTTGAAGGCCGGGAGCGAGTTTTCGGGAACGCCCTGGTCGGGCGTGTGCAGCCCCCGGTGCGCGATGTGCCTGCCGTAAAACTGAGCGAGCATAGCTATATCGGCCCTGCCCGGAGCCAAAATATACAGCGCCGCGGCCACGACAAAGGCGCAGCCAAGAGCGGCCCACAGAATCCCCCAGGCCCATGCCTCCGGCATAGAATCACCCCCATTGCTTTTATTTTACAGTTTATCCTGCCAACAGTCAAAACAATATTGAACGGATCGGATAAATAGTGTAAAATTTATCTGTCGAAAGGGTACCATATGCAGGCATTATTATAGAATTTTATCACTTTTCCGCGCCGCCGCGCGATGGAGGTAGACATGAAGCTTAATTATAAGCGCACTTTATACGTTGGTCTTGCGTTCTTCCTTATTCTAACATTCTGGCAGGCCTATGATACGATTATCCCTAAAATCCTGACAGACAAGTTCGGCATGTCTCAATCCTGGTCCGGCGTGATTATGGCGCTTGACAATGTGCTGGCCCTGTTCCTGCTCCCGCTTTTCGGGACTCTTTCGGACAGGTGCAAAAGCCCCCGCGGCAGGCGCACACCGTTTATCATCTTCGGCACCGTTATGGCAGCGGTGTTCCTGCTGCTTTTATCCTTTGCCGACGGAGTGCAGGCAAAGAAGCTTGCGCCCGTCGCGCCCGACAGTCCCGCGGCGCAGGAGACGCTGTACGAGGCAAATCTCACGATTACCACTCCCGGCGGAGAGCGGATTGTCATAAAAGACAGGTTCACGAAAGAGGAGTTTACCGACATATCCATGACGAAGGAGGACGGCTCCAGAAACCCGGACTACACAAATTACGTTGTGCCCGCCCGGCAGGCCTACGCCGCCGCACTCACAGAGGGTAATAGGACACCGCTCATAATTTTTATTGCGCTTCTCCTCATTGTACTGCTCAGCATGGCCACCTTCAGAAGCCCCGCGGTGGCGCTGATGCCCGACGTCACAATTAAGCCTTTGCGAAGCAAGGCAAACGCGATAATAAACCTCATGGGCTCGGCGGGCGGAATACTGGTGCTCATTTTGGGCATGGTGTTCGGCAACGGAAAGGCGGAAAACGCCCTGATGGGTTACACCATGTTTTTCCTCTGTATTTCCTGCATAATGCTTATATCGCTCTTTGTCTTTTTGAGAAAGGTCAAGGAGCCGGAGCTTGTGCGGAAGATGCAGGAGGAGAGCCGGAAATACGGTATTGAGGACGAGCAGAGCGAGAGTGCCGGCGGGAGCGGACTTTCAAAGAGCGAGCGCAGGTCGCTGATCCTCATACTTACCTCAGTCGTACTCTGGTTTTTCGGATATAACGCAGTTATAAGCAAGTATTCGGTTTACGCGGGCAGCGTACTGAACCTTGACTACAATACCACGCTGACGGTCGCGACCGGCGCCGCGATTGCCGCCTACCTCCCGGTCGGCATTGTGGCCTCGAAAATCGGCAGGAAAAAGACCATACTCGCCGGGATACTGATACTGGGCTGCTCCTTCCTTTGCGCCTCCTTCCTGCGCGCGGGCAGCTCGCCTGTTGTTATGAACATTCTTTTCGCAACCTCCGGGATAGGCTGGGCGACGATAAACGTAAACAGCTACCCGATGGTCGTCGAGCTCTCCAAGGGCGGAAACGTCGGAAAATACACCGGCTTTTACTACACCGCAAGCATGGCGGCGCAGACCGCAACACCTGTTATTTCCGGCCTTATGATGGACAGGTTCGGAATGACAACGCTTTTCCCCTACGGCTGCATTTTCGTGCTGCTCGCCTTTGTCTCCATGCTCCTTGTTAAGCACGGGGACAACAGGCCGACCCCGGTTAAGGCAAAGCTTGACGCCTTCGGCGCCGAAGATTGAGCATCTGTCCGTTTAGCGACTAATAAAATATTTAAGTACTGCAACTTTTTCCTGCTTTAAAAAGTATTTATATCGAGGGAAGATGGCGGAAATATTTGCCTTAGGCTTTCGCCGTCGCGGTAAAATACATAAAGTAAGGAGGTCACAATGGTAAAGACATTATTAAAAACAATTGTCGCAGCCGTTCTGGCGGTCACTATTCCGCTGGGCTCCCCGGTCATTGCCCCGAACCCTGACGCGGGCGGAGCCTACACAGACATAGCCGATATGTGGTTTGAAGAAGCAGCGACCGAGTATGGCTATACGGACATATTCTCGGACGGCAGCGGTAGATTTAATCCCGACAATGCGATAACGCGCATGGAGTTTGCGCGCCTTCTGCACAGGGCGCTCGGCATAAACATCAACTATTTTGCGCCCGTAGATATAAGCGAGCACTTCACCGACGTCAAAAACGATGATTTGGGGGCAAGCGAGCTCTACGACCTTGTCACCGCGGGAATAGTGCAGCCGGGCGGCAGCTTTGAGCCCGACGGGACGCTCAGTCGCGAGGAAATGGTGCTCCTTGTGCTCAAGGCCTTGGACTGCGAAACCGGCGGCGAATATGCCGTAATCCTCATAATGCCCGCGCCTTTTACAGACGACGATGAAATCACCGAAGCCCACAAATCGGATATTTACAAAGCCGTCGTCCTGGGCCTGATTAAGGGCCACGAGGACTATTCGCTGCGCCCGAAGGAGGCCACGACACGCGCCGAGGCGGTGACCGTTATCTCAAGACTTGTCAAGATAATCGATAACCTAACGCAGAGGGTTGATGTCTCAGCCTCAATGGCGGAGGAAAACGGCGGGCTCAAAATGACGCTGAGCATCGAAAACAGGACAAAGAAGGCCGTCACCATCAATCACACAAGCGGTCAGAAGTTTGACTTTAAGCTCTTTGACGGGGAGGGGAATAACCTTTACACATGGTCTGCCGACAAGGCCTTTACCATGGCGCTGACCTCAACCGAAATAGAGGCCGGCGAGTCCGTCGAATTTGAGGCCTTCCTTGTAAGCGAGCAATACGGCACGCTTAAGGACAAACTTGCTTCGATGAGGGCTTATATAGTCGGCACTTCCGAAGACTTCTATATAGACCCCGAAGGATACGAGGCGTTAAAATAGACTAAGGGCGCTTCTCATAAGCAAAAAAGGGGAAGATTTTTCCCCAGGGTATTTAATATTGTAGGCCGCCGTAGAATGAAAATTATACGGCGGCCTTTATTTTCCGGTGGAAAGGAGATGATAGTATGGACATCGGTTTCCTTGCGGCGGCGCAGAGCAGTGTAAAGCTCGGAGCTTTACGCGCCCAATGGGAGCTTAAAAAGCAGGGGAAATACCCGCTTTCAGAAGAAAAGGGCGATAACGGCTTAAAAGAAATGCGCGAGCAGCTAGACAGGCTCCAGAAGGATAACGCCCTCAACCTGATTGAGGGGAAGCTCCGCTGCGGAAAGGAGCTGACCGCGCAGGAGCTTGAGTATTTGAAAAGGGAAAGGCCCGAGCTCTACGAGGAGGCTCTGGAGATTAAGCTTGAGCGCCGGCTATACAGAAAAATGCTCGAAACCAGCAGGACAAAGAAGGATGTCCAAAATCTCCATCTCCACAAGGTTGGCATGCTTTTAAGCGAGGCCGAGGCAATAAAGAGGTCCGGGCTGGACGGCGAGAAAAAAAGGGAAATCTTAGACAAAATCTCAAAGCGCATCGCCGGGGTGCAGCAGGAGTATATAAAGTATTTGGGCTCCGACAGATACGCGCGCCTGCCCAGAGACGAGCGCGACAAAAAAGGCGCTTCGCCGCTCGGGCGAAAAGGGGCCAAAAATAAACCCGTGTATGACGATGGCATCATCTGCCTCTTTATTTCACAGAGCGCATATTACGAGCGCGCCCTGTCCGCCGTGATAGACAAAATCCGGATGAAAGAGGGAGGCCGCCTGTTTCCGCCCGGGGCTAATCTGAATCTGACGATTTGAACGGGGCTTAAAGCTTTGAAGCTTAAGCCCCGCTCTTTTTGTTTTGGTCCTGCCGTGGCGGCTTCGGGGAAAGGGATTTTAGGCATATAAGGCGGACACGAAAAAGATTGAATACTCAGCTTATTAATAGTATAATTAATTTACAATATTAATTCTGTGAAGAAAGAGCCTATGAACAAGTATGCCCTGACAAAAATTCTGCGGCGGACGATGAGATCCAAGACCACCCATGTGCTGCTTATCTCGCACGTGGTTGTGTGGGTTTTGCTCGTCGTAGTGAGCCCTCCGTCCTGGGCGGTCTTTTTTGCAATCTGCGCGCTGTCGTTTTTGTTTACCGCGGTTTTCGTAGGCTACAAGCAGGCGCAGCTTTACTCGGCGATGAATACATATGACCGGATATTTACACCGGCCATGCAGATAGCAAACAAGGCCCTGCCGTTTCTGCGCACCGGCCTAAACGAACAGACCGCCGCAAAGGTTGCCGAAATTATAAAGGAGATAAGCGGCGCTTCGGCGGTTGCGATAACGGACTCGGAAAACGTACTCGCCTATCTTGGGACGGGGTACGAAAACCACCCGCCGGGCGAGCCGATAGTGACACAGGCCACGCAGGACGTCATCAGGTACGGAAAGCTGCGCATACTGAGGAACAAAAAGGAATTCCAGTGCACACGGCCAAACTGCAGCTGCCCGCTGCAATCCGCCGTTATAGCGCCTCTTACATATAAAGGTCGCGTGGCAGGCACTGTGAAGCTCTATCTGACCCAAAAAGGCGACGTTCCGGACCATTTTATAAAGCTCGCTTACGGAATGGCGGAGCTGTTGAGCATGCAGATTGAGCTTGCCGAAATCGACTATCAGACCCATCTGGCGGTGGAGGCAAAGCTCGACGCGCTTCAGGCGCAGATAAACCCGCACTTTCTTTTCAACACTCTCAACACCATAGGCGCGCTGATACGCATAAATCCGAGCCTTGCCCGAAGCCTTTTATACAGGTTTTCCTCCTACTTCAGGTACTCGCTCAAGGAAAAGGGCCGTTTTGTAACCGTGAGGGAGGAGCTTGAGTTTATAAGGAACTATCTCATTCTGGAGAAGGCGAGGTTCGGCAGGAAGCTGCGCCTCGTCCAGTGCGTCGACCCCTGCCTAAAGGACCAGGTTATACCGATTCTGTCCCTTCAGCCACTCATTGAAAACGCGATAAGGCACGGGGTTACGCCTAAGGAGAGCGCGGGCACGGTTAAAATAACGGTGCGCAGACTCGGTGACGAGGCGGTGGAGCTCTCCGTATTGGACGACGGCGTGGGCATAAACCCCGAGATTTTGCCCTATGTACTGGAGCCGGGCTTCGGCACGGGCTCGGGTGTGGGTATGAGCAACGTAAACCAGAGGCTCAAAATGATATACGGGGAAGAAAACGGACTTATAATTGCAAGCACCCCCGGCGAGGGGACAGAGGTGAAGTTTATCATACCCAGGCAAATCCAAAATTCAGGGAGCGAAATTCATGAAGCTTAGAGCGCTGATAGTTGACGACGAGTATCTGGCCAGGCAGGAGCTGCGATTTCTCCTGGAACAGTTCAGGGATATTGAAATAGTGGGCGAGGCGGCAAGTGCCACCGAAGCGCTCAAGCTCATACAGGCGCTTGACTACGATGTGCTTTTTCTGGACATAAACCTCCCGGGCGTAAGCGGCGTGGAGCTTGCACATAAAATCCACAAGCACCCCCGGAGGCCCGAGGTGATTTTCACCACGGCATACGAAAACTACGCCCTTGAGGCTTTCTCGGTAAACGCAATTGACTACATTTTAAAGCCCGTTTCCAAGCAGCGGCTTAAACAGGCCATCGACAAGCTGCGAAGCAAAAAGAGCGAGGCGACCGCACCCCCCGCCGCTAAAAGCGCCCAGCAAGGCGCGGTGCCAGATCCGATTTCGATAAACCGCATCATCGCGGAGGCCGGAGGGCGGATGGTGCTTGTTGATGTGGACAAGATATTCTTTGCCTTCGTGAAAAGGGACATGGTATACATCAAGACCTTCGACGAGGAGATGCTCACCCGCTTTACCCTTAAGGAGCTTGAGGCAAAGCTCGGAAGCAATTTTTTCCGCTCCCACAGGAGCTATATCGTCAATATCCAGAAGGTGAGAGAGATACACCCGTTTTTTAACGGCACGAGCATACTTGTCATGGAGGACAGGGAAAGGAGCGAAATACCGGTCAGCCGCAACCAGTCCAAGAAGCTCCGCAGGCTGCTCGGCAAGTGAGCGGCGTTTAAGTTGACCGTTCACCCCCGATTTTTGACCGAACGGCGCCTTATTCAAACGCTTGGCAGATAATTTCTTTTCTTATTTATAACCCTCGCTGTATAATAGGCCCAATACAAGAGCAAAGCCAACGGGGGGTGTATTTATGAAAGTCTATGTTGTGATGTGCCTGGATACAAATAACGCTTCATTCGTCGACAGGGTATTCCTGCGTGAGGAGGACGCCGCGGGCTATGTCCGCGAGGCCAACAGGCGGGACAGCGCTCTGGCCTATTACTACACAGAGCAAATCCTCTGGGGGCACGGCGAGAGCCCTGTGACCTATGATGCCGGGCAGGTATACGGCGCTTTGAGTTCGTGCTAACGCCGTCATAATATCCGGCAAACGATGTGTCCATAAAGCTAAAAAGGGGTTGGGTAGCCCAACCCCTTGCTTTTTTCTAAAAATATGGTATAATAGTTATGAGATGAATTAAAATTCTACTGTGTGAGCCTGCCCAGCCCCCGCGGGAGGCTCACTGTCATTGTGCCGCCCGCTTTTCCTTTGGAAGTTGGCGGCAGATGCCTATTGTTTCGGCTGTATCGTATTTGATGTCTATGCTGCTTGACAATCAAATATATAAAAGAACCGTCTATAAAGAAGGGCTTTTGGTATTGTGCCGGCGCGGCGCTGTATGAAAAGCCCTTCTTTTATTACAGAGCCGGATTGCAGGGCGGGCGGGCCGCAAATTTTAAGTGCCATTGGGCGCTTTTTCGGGCCGATTAAGAAAACGGAAACATAAAGGTTTTATTCGACCCTTGCCATTAAAGCAAGGACAATTAGAGCCGACGCCTGCATTCCGGACCACCATAAAATTAAAACAACAGGAGGGAACAAAAGATGAGTAAAATCATGGCAGAACTGAGAAATCCGTCGGAAAAGGTCAAGAAGCTAAGAAGAGCCGGTGTAATTCCCTGCGCAGTTTACGGCGGGTCGCTGCCGGAGCCGCTCTTGATTCAGATAGACCTGCCCACGGTGAGTAGAATGCTCCGTGAAAAGCGAGAGGGCAGCAAAGTCCGGTTGGAAGTCGGTGGCAAGGTGATTATGTCACAGATTAAAGAGGTTTCGCGAAACTTTGTAAGCCACGAAGTTGAGCACATAGGCTTCCAGGCTTTGAGCGCCGATAAAAAGGTAAACAGCGTTGCTCAGGTAATACTTCTGAACAAGGATACAGTACAGGGCATAGTCGAGCAGATGCTGTTTGATATTCCGTACTCGGCTTTCCCCGAGGACATGATAGACACGGTTAGCATAGACCTCGGCAACTACGCAGTGGGCAGCATGCTGACGGTGGGAGAGCTTGAGGCTTTCCGGCAAGAAAACATAGATTTGCAGGTAGACGCAGACACCGTGATTTTCAAGATAAATGACAGGAGGCGTTCTACGCATTCTGAATCTTCGGGAGAATCTTCAGACGAACCTTCGGCTGAATAGCGCGGCTTTGCGCTTTTAAAGGGCCCTGTCACTGGCGAAAGGAGATGGGAAAGATGCAGTTGCTTGGAAAGGCAATCATGCATAAAACGTTCGGAAAAGGCACAATCACCGCCGTGTCGGACAATACGGTTACGGTCAGCTTTCCAGAGGGAGAGAAGAAGTTCCTGTATCCGGACGCATTCATGCAGTTTCTTAAACTGAGAGACAAAAAAGTACAGGAGCAGGTAAATCAGTTGCTCCACGAGAAGAATATGGAGGAGGAAGCGGAGCGGAAGCAGGTGCAGGAAATGCTGGAGCGGCGCCACAGGATGGCAAACCTCAAGCTGACGCTCAATTCCCAGGCAGCCTTCGGTATGGTATACAACAAAATCGAAGATGTGCTCTCTTCCTGGACGGTTTCCACCGGCAGCTACCTCAGCGGGATGTCGGCGGGGCAGCCCCGCATACCCCATAAACTGAAGCCGAACTCCGCCTGCCTTTTGACCCAGTGTCCGGAAGGGGTGGAAGAGAGCGAGCGGAAAATCGTGGGCGCTTTCATGGTCAAAGAGGATTTCTTCGGTGATTTGTGCTCGGATGGCATTATTAAGGCGCACGAGCAGTACAGAATTGCGCTGGAGGAAGACGAAGCCCTGCGCCTTTGGAACTATTTTGATGAAAAGAAACGGCCAAAGAGGTGGGGCAATACGGAGTTTAAATACTTTGCAAGCACCACCATGCAGAAAATCCTTTTCGATATTAAAAACGCAATCACTTCGGAGGACCGCCTTGAAATTGCCGAGGAGTTTTACCGCTACTTCTGCAGAATAAACCGTTTGCCGGAATACAGAGTATTTTCCTGAGCTTTCTCGGGCAAGCCGGGAAAGCGGGGCTTTCATAACTAGACGGCGGCGGGAAGCTAGAATCATTGCCACGGACCGGCATCAGGCCGCACCTTTTTGGGTGCGGCCTGTTTTTTTAGGCAGAGAAAGGGACAGTATTGCGCTCAGGCCTGTGCAGATGATAAAATCTTTTCATTGCTATTCCATTAACTACATTGCTTTACATTTTATGATTGCACGGAGGTGTCTTATGGTCCAGAAGATCAACCTAAAAGAAAAAGCAGACTCAATCGAGTCACTGTTTACATACCTGAGAGTGGGAAAACTAAACGACCATATGCTCAACATAGTAAATGTGGAGAACAGAACTCTCGATTTTCATGTGCACGAGAACTCGGACGAAATGTTCTACTGCATCGAGGGCGAGTTTGACATTGAGTTTGAGGACGGCCTTACTCATCTGCGCGAGGGGGATATTATAATTATCCCTAAGGGTATGAGGCACCGTCCGGTTTGCAAATCACTGGTTAAATGCCTGCTTGTTGAAGTTGAGGGAACCCTGGATAAGAGCAACACCGGCGGAACATATGACGAGTAGAGCACGTCTCGTATGTGAAATGCATATGCCTGCCCAAAAAAACGCGCATGACTCAGACAGCCGGGATTTATGCTTGGTTTTGCACTGGCATTTGCGCAATATAATAACAAATATCAGCAAAAATTACTTTGCCTTTATGAATAATAGTGCTATAATGATGAAATCTAAAGATAAGCTTTTTGCAGATAATTAAGGCGTTGGGGGAATTTTGTGAAAATTCTTATCGCGGGTGACGGGAAAGTGGGGGCTGCGCTGACGCGGCAGTTATCCGCCGAAGGTTACGACCTTATGCTTATTGACTCCAATAAGCAGGTTTTGGAAAGCAGTCAGGAGAAATTTGATATTATGGCTGTCTGCGGCAACTGTGCTTCAATGGAGGTACTGCTGGAGGCAGGAGTTCTCGATGCCGATTTGCTGATAGCGGCGACAGGCGCAGACGAGGTAAACCTGCTGTGCTGCCTCACGGCTCACGGCATAAATCCAAATATACATACGATTGCCCGTATCCGGAATCCCGAATACAACAAGCAGCTTTATCTGATGCGGGACATCTTTGCCCTGTCATTTACGATAAACCCGGAAAAGCAGGCGGCGGTCGAGATTGAGCGTCTCCTCAAATTTCCGGGCTTTCTTAAGCGGGAACTGTTCGCAAAGGGGCGCGTGGAGCTGGTCGAACTTGAAGTTGACGCCGGCAGCAAGCTGCGTGACGTTTCGCTCAACGATTTGGACGACGTCGTCCACTGCAAGGTCTTAGTTTGCGCGGTGCTGCGAAACGGAAATGCGATTATTCCCGACGGAAGATTTGTCCTCAGGGAGGGCGACCGCGTATTTGTAACCGCTCCGACCAACACCCTGGCCGTGCTGCTTAAAAACCTCGGTATAATCACGCGCAAAGTCAGCAGCGTAATGCTGGTGGGGGGCGGAAGAATCAGCTTTTATCTTGCAAATCTGCTTCAAAAGAGCGGTATTGCAGTTCAGATTATCGAGAAGGACGAGGAGCGCTGCCTTGAGCTTGCAGGCCTTCTGCCCTCGACACACGTAATCCACGGCGACGCGAGCAACCTTGCCATTCTGGAGAGCGAGGGAATATCGGACCGCGACGCCATTGTGACGCTTACCGGGATGGATGAGCTCAACATTTTCATATCCCTTTACGGAAAGAGCTGCGGCGTTCCACAGATTATAACGAAGCTCGGCAGGATGGACAATCTGGATATTCTGAGAAGTCTCCCGATAGGCAGTATTATAAGCCCAAAGGAGCTTTGCTGTGACACCATAGTTCAATATGTACGTGCGATGCAAAACCAGACGGGGGCTGCAATATCGCTGCACTCGATTGCCGACGGACAGGCCGAGGCGATTGAGTTTCAGGTTGATGAGACGACCCGCCACCGCGGTGAGCCGCTAAAACATATAAAGCTCCGTAACAATGTCCTGATAGCCGCCATCTCCCGCGACAGCAATACCGAAATTCCAAACGGAGATTCCGTCTTCGATAAAGGCGACACGGTTATCGTAGTCACCAGCAGCAAGCAGGTAATCTACCAGCTTAACGATATATTCGCCTGACAGAAGGAAACGCACATGAATTATAAAATGGTAGGGCAGATTATTGCTCCGATTATGGCCGTAGAAGCGGTTTTCATGTTACCCCCTTTTGTTATTTCCCTGTTTGACAGAGACTCGCGCACCGCTGTGGCTTTCTTGCTGACCATTGCAATCATTATGGCCGTTGCGGCAGTGCTTTGGCTGTGGTGCAGAAAAGCCCAGAAGCTGTTTCAGGCCCGGGAAGGGCTTGTCTGTGTGGCGCTTGGCTGGATAGTAGTGAGTCTTTTCGGGTGCCTGCCGTTTATTTTTTCCGGGCAGATACCGAACTTTATCGACGCACTGTTTGAGATTGTGTCCGGCTTTAGCACGACGGGAGCTTCGATTTTGCAGGATGTGGAGAGCCTTTCCCGCGGAATCCTTTACTGGCGCAGCTTTAGCCACTGGCTCGGTGGCATGGGCATACTTGTCTTTGTGCTCGCGGTGCTTCCGGCCACGGGCCGCGGCGGCTATGGAATGCACCTGCTCCGAGCGGAAAGCCCGGGGCCGGAGGTCGGCAAGCTCGTGCCCCGAATGAAGCAGACGGCAATGATTTTGTATCTGCTTTACATTCTGTTTACCCTGCTTAACTTTTTGTTTTTGCTTTTCGGCAGGATGCCGTGGTTCGAGTCGATTTGCACGGCGTTCGGAACGGCCGGCACCGGTGGATTTAGCATAAAAAACAACGGGATGGCCGGGTACAGCCCATATTTGCAGAATGTTACCACAATATTCATGATTTTATTTGGCGTGAATTTTAACATATACTACATGCTTATGTTGCGCCATTTTCGCAGCGTGCTGAAAAATGAGGAGCTGCGACTGTATATAATTGTTATTGTCTGCAGCATTCTATTTATTACCTTGAATATTCGCGGTTACTATGCAAGCTTAGCTGAGACCGTCAGGCACGCGGCTTTCCAGGTGTCTAGCGTCATTACAACTACCGGCTTTGCCACGACAAATTTTGACCAATGGCCAAGTTTTTCGAAAACGGTTATGCTTTTTCTGATGTTTATCGGCGCCTGCGCCGGCAGCACCGGCGGCGGTTTCAAATGCGGAAGGCTCTTGCTCCTTTTGAAAACCCTGCGCCGCAACATTCGAAAGGTCTTGCACCCGCAGATGGTGCAAGTGGTCAGAGCAAACGGTCAGGTTATCGACGAGAAAATTCTCGATGGCACCAGTTCCTATCTCGCCGCCTACGTTATAATATTTATTTTCAGCTTTATTCTGGTTTCTTTGGACGGGTTTTCAATAACCTCAAACTTCTCGGCCGTTCTCGCCTGCCTTAACAATATCGGGCCGGGGCTTGAGGCCGTAGGCCCAACCCAAAACTATGCCTCGTTCGGCGTTATATCAAAACTCGTCCTGATTGCGAACATGCTGATAGGCCGCCTTGAAATCTTTCCGATTCTCGCGCTTTTCTCCAGAAGCACCTGGAGCCACAGGTAAGGCTTTTTCACTTGACAGGAATAAAATCAGCCGCGGCTGCGCGCCGCGGCTGATTTTTTGAGTTATCAATAGTTTTCCGCGTGAACTTCAAAGAATACCTGGGAGTATTTGCAGACCGGGCAGACATCGGGGGTTTTTTTGCCTTTTGTAAGGTGTCCGCATATGCGGCACTCCCATACGGTCTCCTCATCTTTCTCAAAGACCCTCTTTGTCTTGATGTTGTTCATAAGGGCAAGGTAGCGCTCCTCGTGCGCTCTTTCCACCTCGGCCACTCTGCGGAACCTTTCGGCCAGCTCAGGAAAGCCCTCCTCCTCGGCCTCCTTGGCAAAGCGGGCGTACATATCCGACCACTCGTAGTTTTCGCCTTCCGCAGCATGCAGGAGGTTCTCCGCCGTGCCGCCGATATTGCCGAGCTCCTCATACCAGATTCTGGCGTGCTCCTGCTCGTTTCTCGCGGTTTTCAGGAAAAACTCAGCAATCTGCTCAAAGCCCTCTCTCTGGGCGACCTGGGCGAAAAAGGTATACTTGTTTCTCGCCTGGCTCTCGCCCGCAAATGCCTCCATAAGATTTTTTTCCGTCTTTGTCCCTGCATACTTGTTGCCCGAAGGCTTTTTCTCCTCAATCTTCTCAAAGGCGGAGGCCGGTTGTTTACAGACGGGGCACCTGAAGCCGTCGGTGAGCGGCCCTTCGTGAACGTAACCGCATACTCTGCAGCGATATTTC
>DUPK01000044.1 GCA_012838345.1 Clostridiales bacterium
CGAGCGTGGTCCCGTCGGCCAGCGGATTGCGGAGCAGGCCCTGCATCGCAGCGCCGCAGATTGAAAGGGAAGCTCCGACAAAGCCGACGCAGATTACGCGGGGCAGTCTTACGTTCAGTATTATGGCCTTTGCCGTACTCTGCGGCAGCTCAGCGCCTGTTATCGCCTTCCATATGAGCGATACGGTCTCCTTTACAGGCACGCTGACGCTGCCCGCACAGACGCAGAAAATCAGCGTAACAAGCACGGCCAGCGCGAAAAGCAGGTATGCAGCCAAGGAAAAGCCTTCTCTTTTTTTCATTTTCCCGTCCCGCCCATTGTATCAACGCATCCCGAGGGGGACAAGTTGAAGTATCCCGGCAAAAGCGGGAAGGACGGCCGCCCTCCCGCGCCAATTATTTATTATTATATACATATCAGTCACCATAAGCAAGCTCATATATCATGCGGGCTCCGTCCACAAGTCTCGGTCCGGGCCGCGTGGTCTCGTTGTTATAGGTGTTGAGAATCTTCCCGTTCTTAACCGCGCTTATGTTCTCCCAGCCCTTGCGCCCCGCTATCTCCTCGATGGCCCCGTAGGACATTGAGGTTGAGACGATAAGGTCGGGGTTCCTCTCGATGACCTGCTCCTCCGAGACGGGAGCCCATTCCTCAACGTCGGCGAATATGTTCGTAAGGCCGAGCATGTTTGCAAGCTCATCCATAAAAGTGCCGCTTCCGGCCGCCCAGAGGCCGTACTCCAGCGGGGACACCTCGAAGTAAATCGTCTTGCCCGAGTCCTTCGGAACCTTCGATTTAAGCTCCTCGAAGCCGGCCTTCATCTCGTCCACCAAGGCCGCGGCCTCCTCGTTTTTGCCCGTAACGGCGCCGATGAGCTTTATGGCCTCATAGGTGCCGCTTATGTCCTGCGCATTGGTTACGACGACCTTGACTCCCGCCCTTTCGAGCGCCTCAATCTGCTCGTCGGTCTGAGCCATCTTGCCCATGATGACGACCTGCGGCTCGAGGGCTATAATCTGCTCGATGTTGGTCTCTCCTCCGGACTCAACGGCCGTGATTTCAAGGACCTGCTCGGGGTAATCGCAGTAGGCCCCGCGCCCTATCAGGGCCTCGCCGGCGCCCAGGGCAAAGATAATCTCGCAGTCGCCGGCAGTAAGCGCGACTATCCTCGTCGCGGGACCGTCGAGCGCAACCTCCCTGCCCTTCATATCGGTAACCGTCAGGCCCTTTTTCTGCTCGGCCGTCGGGGAGGGCCCGGCCGATTTGCTGCAGCCGGCAGATACGGCGGCGATAAGCAAAAGAACAAGCAGCAGCGATAATATTTTCCTGTTCATCGTTTTTCCCTCACTTATTTGAGTTTAATATATGCTCCTCGTTGGACCAGAAGCAAAAAAGCTGCGACAGTCCGAGACTGTCGCAGCCGATTTCCTGCAACACTACACTTATGCACCCTTACTCGAGGGTTCATAAGGCACCGGCATTTAAGCAGGTCTCCTGACTTGCGCATCACCGGGAAGCCGCACTGCCTTATCAGGACAAATCCCAATGGCTGACTTTCGTCGCGTGCGGCGCCTCCGCGCTTACAGTGGCGGTACCGTATCGGATTTTCACCGATTTCCCTATTATCCGCTGAATCTTTTTCCGATTCCAGCAGCACTTAAACGCCTTAAATTGTTGCCTGTATTATATTCCAGCAGAAATGCTTTGTCAACAGCATAGCTCTTCGGGATTTTCGCTCCAATGCCGGTGAAACGGAGCGGACGCCTTCTTTCGGTTTAAGGCCGGTATTTTTTCAATCTCCCGTGAAGAGAGTCTATAATTTTCCGCGTTTCGACGAAAACAATTATTGATTTGATGGTACTGCGCGGAAAAATATGATATACTAACGGTAAGATTTCCCACATGCTGAAAGAATCTTTGCAAAATACTTAATTCAGGAGGATTTATTATGAAATATCGCTGCAGAGTATGCGGTTACGTTCACGAAGGGCCGCTCACCGACGGCTTCAGGTGCCCCGTCTGTAAACAACCGGCCTCCGCCTTTGAGAAGATTGAGGAGAAAAAGCCTTCGGGCAAC
>DUPK01000045.1 GCA_012838345.1 Clostridiales bacterium
CATGGTTCAGTATGTGTCCCTATGAACACGGACATAAAGCCGGCGGTTTTTTGCTTATGCAAGCGTATGTGCGGTTCTGGCGATAATCTCGTCCTGGACGGGCTTGGTCAGCAGCGTAAAGTAGGTGCTGTAGCCTGCGACGCGCACGATGAGGTCTCTGTACTCGTCGGGCTTCTCCTGTGCCTTCCTGAGCACCGCGTCGTCAACGACGTTAAACTGGATGTGCTTACCGCCGTTTAAGAGATAGGTCTTGACGAGGGCGGCGAGCTTCATCAGGTCTTCCTCGGTCTGCAGTGCGCTCGGGTGTATCTTCATGTTGAGCAGCATGGCGTTGAAGGGGTCCTGGTTTACCTTCAGGGCGCTTGAGAGCATAGCGGTCGGGCCGTGTTTGTCGGTACCCTGTGCAGGCGAGAGCACGCCGTCCGGAAGTGTCTCTCCGGCTCTTCTGCCGTCCGGGGTGGCGCAGGTGTAGGAGCCGCCGGGTGCGTGAGCGGTAATCGAGATTCCTGTGGGTCTCGGGGGCACGCCGTAGACGGTGGTGAAGCTGTTGCAGCTGTCCACCCAGAACTTATACAGGTCAACGGCGATGTTGTCGACCATATCAATGTTGTTGCCGTATTTCGGAGCCTCAAGGCAGAGCTTGCGGATGTGCTCATAGCCCTCCCAGTTGGCCTCGATGGCCTTGTAGAGCTCCTCCATCGTGAACAGCTTCTTATCAAATACAAGGTCCTTGATAGCCGCCATGGAGTTGACGACACAAATCATGCCGACGGGGTTTAAAAGCGACGCGTTTTCATAGGGCATCTTGCGGTCCATTATGTCCCTGCCGCACTTAATGCCGTCGTGGGCAAAGGCGGAGTGCACCACGTCGCAGTTAACCTGGCGGGTGACGCGGATGAGGATGTTGTGCTCCTCGTTGTACATGCTCATGAAATGGTAGAGCTGCTTCTTGAAGGCCTCGTAGAAGTCCTCAAAGGTCTTGAAGTCCTTCATTTCGCCGGTTTCCGGGCCGATGCGCTCGCCCGTCTCCCTCATAATGCCGTTGTGCATGGTGATGTCGAGAACCTTCGGGACAATGAACATGCCCAGAGCGTTAATGCGGGATTTGCCGGGCAGGTTGAGGTCCAGGCAGCCGGCGAGAGCGAAGTCGCGGGCATCCTCAATCGGCACGCCCTGGTCGACAAGACCCTGTATATAGCTCTTATCCGATACGAAGGCGGGCATTCCTATGCCCGTCCTGACAAGCTCCATGGATTTTTTCATGAGCTCGTCGGGTGTATTCTCGTTGACACGGACGGTTATGGTGTAGTGCGGCACGCGCACCTGGTTAGCGGCCTCGAGAACGAGGTAGGAAAGCTCGTTTGTAGCGTCGTTGCCGTCCCTGTCGACGCCGCCGATGACGAAGTTGTGCCACCTGGCCATGCCGGCCCACTTGTCGCGCTGCTGGGCCGCGCCGCTTACGAAGTTAAACTGCATAATCTTTATGCGCAGGCACTCAAGCAGCTCGAGAACCTCTTCCTTCGTGAGAGCTCCGCTTTCAATGTCCTTTTTGTAGTACGGGTACATGTACTGGTCGAAGCGTCCGCCGGGCACCGTGCCGTGGGTTATCATCATCCAGTAGAACCAGAAGTTCTGAATCGCGTCGCGGAAGTCGCGGGAGGGGTTTTCCGCTATCCAGTGGCAGGTGTCGGCCATGCGCATGAGCTCCTTCTTGCGCTGGGGGTCCGTGCACTTCTCAGCAGCTTCGAGGCAGACGTCGCCGTAGCGGTGGTACATGCGCACCATGGCCTCAAGCGCTATTATTACCGCCTGCAGATACATAGCCTTATCGAAGGAGTCGTTATCCACATAGCGGACCTTTCTAAGCTCTTCCTTTGCCTCCTGCAGGGTCTTGTTTATGCCCTCGCTTATAATCTTGCCGTAGTCGGGGATAAAGAAGGACAGCCCTATGCCGAGTCCCCAGCCGAAACCGGCTCCGCCAGAGCCGCGCCCTTTCGTCTTGTCTTTCCAGGGAGGGCAGAGGACGCCTGAGCGGATAAAGGGCCACATGCGCTCATCGTCATAGAAGCGGCCCTGCCACTCGTACATCTGGCGGCCCTGGCCTTCCCAGAAGGAGTCCATCTCGCGCAGCGCCTTCCTGTCCTCGTCGGAGATGGTGTAATTACCCTGAAGTATCATGTCGAGGTCGTCGTCGTCCCAGAAGGGGCCCCAGCAGGACGCCTCCATGCCCATCGGCTTTGCGGCGACGTTACCCACTATGAGCTCGTCGTCTTCGACAAACAGGGTTCTGTTATCAAGATAGTGAGCCGTTGCGTAGGCGCGGGCGAGTATGGGTGTAAGTCCCTCGTGCTGCTTCCAGGACTCAATCACGAGCCTTGCCTTTTCGGCACAGAAGGGGAACTTGTCGACCTTCAGCCTATCCATCATACGTTTTATTCTGTCAGTCATTTAACTTCCTCCGTTTTGACTTCGATACCTGCCTCCGTTTTGCAGTGTCTTAGGCGGCAGGTTATCAAGTTATATTAGGTTTATATTAGCATAGCACCTGAAATTTCTTGTTTCAATGCGAAAGCCTTTTACGGAATAAAGTGTGTGCTCCGCTGCCTAAGCGGAGAATACGATTGTGCAATAATGCACACCATAGCGGGATGTTGATGACTTATTGACCTTTTTTTGATATAATCAATGTGCAAAAAAGAAAGGCGGGGAGATAAATGGCGAGGCTATCGTTTTGGGTGGACGCTTTGCGCCCCTTTGCAAAAGAATCAGTGGTGTCGGAGCCGCGGCTGCCGGAAGTGTCGGCTATAGACTTTGCCCGTCATATGGATAGGCCGTCTGCGGACACCGTCTATCTGGGCAGCCCGGACGAGGTTGCAGATGCTATCGAGCGCGCTTCCGAGTGCAGGGGGATTACATTCTTCTCATCCGGTGAAAGCAAGGAGCTTGCAAGGCTTGCGGAAGCCAGAGGCGTAAACCTTGTTGTATCGGAGCTTGATGTATTGGACATACACGGCAGGCTTTCCGCGGTGATGCGGCGTTACCGGCACTGGTCGCAGTCTCTTTTGGAGGCCGCCTTTACGGGGAGCATACAGTCCGTGGTCGACAGAGTAACGGAACTGTCCGGAATGCCGCTTTTCCTGCTCAACTCGCGCTCAAGAGTAATATACAGCAGTGAAAAGCAGACCCTCATAGAGCCTTTGGCCGGGGAGCTAAAGAGCACAGGCTACCTTTCGGAGAATTCGGCGAAGCTGCTGTTTGGCGAGGAAATTAAGGCTGCGGGCGATGAGCTCAGCACCATATTCCGCGAGCTTGATAGCGGAAACGTCTGCTGGATGCAAAAGGTGGTAAAGGACAGCAAAATCATCTCAACGATGCTCCTGTTCGCGCCGTCTTCGCGCGCGGATTTCGACGCTGAAACCATGTTCACGCTCACAAGGTCGGCCATATCAAGGATAGTGAGATTGCCCGGGGGCGCCGGGTACTGGACGGAGCTTGATTTCAAGACGCTTTTGGACGATATTGTCATGCAGCGCGTGACGGACGAGAAGGAGATTAACAACCGCTTTTCACTCATATCCCGTACTCCGCAGAGGTTTTGCACCTTCATAATAATAGAGTTTAGAAACCCGGGCGGAATACCGCACCCTACGACGCATCTTTTCACTCAGCTTGAGGAGATATTCCCCGATTCAAACGCGGCGGTTTACGACAACGCGGTGGTGCTGCTGCTGAGCCGCCCCGACAGGGTTTTCCAGCCAACGCCGATTTTCGACAATGAGCGCTTTGCGGCGCTGCTGACCCGCTACAATGCCTACGCCGCCATAAGCAACGCCACCAGCCGCAGGGGAATGCTCCGCACAAACTACCTGATTTGCAAGAGCATTCTGCAGCTCGGCAAGGCCCTGTCGCTGAACGCCAAGCAGAGATTCTACTTCTTTGAGGACTATGCCGAGTATTTCATGATTGACCTGTGCATAAACAGCTTCAGCTCACTGCTCGGCCATGACGACATCATCTATCTAACCCATCCCGACGCAATAGCCGTCGCGCGCTACGACAAGGACAACAATACCAATCTCCTTGACGTGTTATATCACTACTGCTTGAACAACTGCAACATCGTGCAGACGGCAAAGTCCGCCTATATGCACCGCAACACCGTGTCCAGCAAAATCGCAAAAATACACGAGATTATCCGCTCGGATCTGAGCAATGTGCAGACCCGGCAGAGGATTATCTTCTCGTACAAAATACTCCGCTACTACGACAAATACGCAAAGGTAAATCTTAAAGAGCGCCTTACCGTAACTCCCCCTCCGGACTGAGGATAAGGCGCGGAGTATCACAGCCTTCGCCGCCCGCGTATTCTCCGCCCCCGGCGCGAAGGCATGCCGGTTTATTCGGAAAATATCTCCGAAACCGACACTGCTCAACAGCCGAAAGCGACAATGTTCGAGTCTCACGCCGTAAAGGCAAAAGGCCTTACGGAGATGGAATCTCCAGTATCCTTCAAACGCCAGTAAACCGCAGGGAAACAAGCGTTTCCCTGCGGTTTTATTGCCTTGTTTTAGCTGCGTCAAGCACTATTGCTTTAATGTCTCGGCTATGACGGACCATCTTTCTATCAAAGCCTCAAGAGAGTAGGCGGCGTTAGCAGGGCTTGTCGAGGGGAGGCAGATAGCTTTCAGGCCAGTTTTTTCCTCGCACAGCCTGCGATACAGCCGGTGGGCGGTCCCGCCGTTTGTGAACACACGGACTATGGGCGCGGCGCTTAAAATAACGCTCAGGTCATTTGCGGTAACAGCCCGTATGCTGCTGTCGTCCGAGCCCTTTATCTCGCAGCTTTTAACGACGTCCCAGAGAGCAATGCAGTTATCTAGGAGCATGCGGCGCTTATCCTCGACAGTTTCGGGAGCGGTCGTATCTAGCACGGCGGAGAGGACCTTCCAGAAGCGGTTCTGCGGATGGTGATAGAAGAATCTGCCCTCGCGCGACTTTACGGACGGGAAAGAGCCCAAAATGAGTACCCTGGAGTTTTCGTCAAACAGGGGAGGAATGTTGTGAAATATCATAATCAGCTCTCAAGGGCGCGCTTGAAGGCTTCCTCGACGCAGTGCCTCTGGGTAAAGCCCTCAAAAAGCTTAAGCTCGCCTAGAAAGTAG
>DUPK01000046.1 GCA_012838345.1 Clostridiales bacterium
TCGCGTATGCCGTCCTCATAATTGCGGCGTGCTCAAGCCCTTTGACCGTGTGCAGCATTTTAAGCTGCACTTCCTCGGGCAGGGAGGAGGAAAAGCCCTGGACGTAGACCTCTTCCGTGCCGAGGCCCATCGGCTCAATAAAGATTTGGTGGCGCGGCTTATCCGGGAAACGCACGATTTTGTCCTCAATCGATGGGCAGTAGCGCGCCCCGACTCCTGTAATAGCACCCGCATACAGGGGGCTTCTGTGCAGGTTTTCCCGTATTATTCTGTGCGTCTCCTCGGTCGTGTATGTGAGATAGCAAAGTGCCTGGTTATAGAGCTCTTCCGAGTTTTCAAACGAAAAAGCGACGGGCTCCGGGTCGCCCGGCTGGGGCTCCATTTTGCTGAAATCAACGCTCCTTGCGTTAATTCTCGGCGGGGTGCCGGTTTTAAAGCGCCTGAGCGAAAGGCCCAGCGATATAAGGTTCTCGGTAAGCCTTTTTGCAGCAAACAGCCCGTCGGGACCGCTGTCCAGCGTCACGTCCCCGATATAGATACGGCTGTTTAAATAGGTCCCTGTGCAGACAATGGCCGCCTTGCAGCGCCAGGTCGCGCCGGTATGGGTCCTGACATATGTCACTCGCCCGTTCTCGACGCCGATTTCGACTATTTCAGCCTGTATAAGGCGCAGATGCTCCTGCTTTTCGAGCGTGTGCTTCATGACCTGCTGGTACTTCCGCCTGTCCGCCTGGGCGCGCAGAGAGTGGACCGCAGGCCCCTTGCCGCGGTTTAGCATGCGGTATTGTATGCAGGCCATATCGGCAGCCTTTGCCATTTCCCCGCCGAGCGCGTCGAGCTCACGCACTAGGTGTCCCTTGCCCGTGCCGCCTATCGAGGGGTTGCAGGGCATATTGGCGACAGCGTCGAGGTTTATCGAAAAGCACACCGTATCCATTTCAAGGCGCGCTGCCGCAAGCGCGGCCTCCACACCCGCGTGCCCCGCGCCTATTACGGCTATATCGCAAACACCTGCTTCGTAGTTCATAAAGTGCTCCGTTTCATAATTTAAGATCACTAAATTTTAATTGATTTCGCCGAAAAATGCAATAGTAAGGCCTGTTTTATTGACTTTATGCGGGATTGGTATATAATTCGTATATAATTCAATGAAATGCTTGCGCAAAATGCCGCATATCAGGAGGAAAAAATGCTGAAAAACACGGAAAAGTCTATGGATAAAATTGTCGCGCTGTGTAAGGGCAGGGGCTTTATCTATGCCGGCAGCGAGATATACGGAGGCTTGGCCAACACCTGGGATTACGGCCCTCTCGGTGTGGAGCTGAAGAACAACATCAAAAAGGCTTGGTGGAAGAAGTTTGTGCAGGAGAGCCCCTACAACGTGGGGCTTGACGCCGCCATACTCATGAACCGGCAGGTCTGGGTGGCATCGGGGCACGTCTCCACCTTCAACGACCCCCTGATAGACTGTAAAGCCTGCAAGATGCGCCATCGCGCGGACAAGCTTGCAGAGGATTATAACAAGTCAAACGGAATAACGGACGTAAAAATTGAGGCAATGAACAACGACGAGCTCATGGCGTATATCCGTGAGCAGAAAATTGCCTGCCCCGGCTGCGGCAAGAGCGATTTTACGGACATACGCAAGTTCAACCTCATGTTCAAGACGCACCAGGGCGTGACCGAAGACAGCTCAACGGAAGTTTATCTGCGCCCAGAGACCGCGCAGGGCATTTTCGTAAACTTTAAGAACATCCAGCGCACCACGCGCAAGAAGGTACCCTTCGGCGTGTGCCAGATAGGCAAATCCTTCAGAAACGAGATAACTCCGGGCAACTTCATCTTCCGTACCCGCGAGTTTGAGCAGATGGAGCTTGAGTTCTTCTGCAAGCCGGGCACCGACCTTGAGTGGTTTGATTACTGGCGCAAGTTCTGCCGAGACTGGCTGCTCTCGCTGAATTTAAAGGAAGAAAGCCTGCGCCTTCGCGACCACGAGAAGGAGGAGCTGTCGCACTATTCCAAGGCTACGACGGACTTTGAGTTTTTGTTCCCCTTCGGCTGGGGCGAGCTGTGGGGCATAGCCGACAGGACGGACTTTGACCTTAAGTCGCATCAGGAAGTAAGCGGCGAGAGCATGGAGTATTTTGACCCGGAAACAGGAGAAAAATATATTCCCTACGTTGTAGAGCCCTCGCTGGGAGCCGACCGCGTGCTGCTCGCCTTCCTAGTGGATGCCTACGACGAGGAAGTCGTTGATGCCGAGAAGAACGACATGCGCACGGTTTTGCGCCTGCACCCGGCGCTTGCGCCCTTCAAATGCGCGGTGCTGCCCCTCTCCAAGAAGCTGGCGGAGCCGGCAATGGAGATTTACGCGCAGCTCGGTAAGCATTTCATGGTGGACTACGACGATTCCGGCTCCATAGGAAAGCGCTACCGCAGGCAGGACGAGATAGGCACGCCCTACTGCATCACATATGACTTTGAAAGCCTTGAAGATGGCTCGGTCACCGTTCGAGACAGGGATACCATGGAGCAGGAGCGTGTAAAGATTTCCGATTTGGCAGGCTATATTGCCAAAAAAGTGGAGTTCTGAACGTGATAGAAACCCTGGCTCAAAAAAGAAGGCCCGTCTGGCTGGAATTACTGAAGAAATACGGCTACATCCCCGCGTTCTTCATCAGCCTTCTGATAATGGACTTCGGCCTTCGCCGGGCGTACAACTGGCTTGGCAGCACCCCGCTGTTTGACACGGCTCCAATCCTCTTTACCATCGGCTGGAGCGCCCTTCTCACCGCCGTAGCGGTGGCGCTGCCCAGAAAGATAAAACGCGTATACCTGTCGGTAGTAATAGTCTTGAACGCCGCTCTGAGCATAGTCCACAGCTTGCTCTACAACATATTCGGCAATTTCTTCTCCTTCTCGGACATGGCTTTCGCGGGAAACGGGATAAAGTTTCTGGAGCGGGAGTATATACGCCTGAGCAGGACGGTTATTGTATGCGTGCTCATCAGTCTTGCCGCTCTGGTGTTTATGATAGTCCACACACCGAAGGAGAAGTACACGCGACATAGGATAATAGGCGCGGCTCTCGGCGCCGCGGCGGGCATCGGCCTTATCTGGGGTGCCCATGCCCTCGTCACGAAGGACGGCGACGAGATCAGGTGGGAAATTGGCCGCACGGCAATCTATGAGGATTTTACAAATTTAAAAGAATGCCTCAATCTGACGGGGCTTTACCACTATACGGCCAGGGATTTTTTCATCAGCTTTGACCTTATGAGCGTGTTTTCAAATACGCTGGGCGACGATTTAAAGGAGCTTGACGCTTATTTTGCGGCGAAAGCACCGAAAAAGAGCAATGAGATGACGGGTATTTTTGCGGGGAAAAACCTTTTCCTTATCCAGCTTGAGTCCATAGACGACTGGATGCTCACAAAGGAGTACATGCCGAACCTCTATGCGCTGAAGGAAAAGTCGCTCGATTTTCAAAACCACTATTCCGCGGTCTATATCTCGGCGGGGACCTTCAACACCGAGTTTATTGCCAACACAGGGCTCCTGCCCGGCATGTCCGGCATTTCCTCGAGAGTTTATACTAAAAACCATTACCCCAACTCGCTGCCGAGGCTGTTTATAGACGAGGGCTATACCGCCCGCTCCTACCACCAGAGCGACGGGAGCATTTACAACCGCGGAAACATCCACTTAAACCTGGGCTACCAGAGCTATACCAGCGGCGAGGACATGGGAGTGTCCGACATCATGCTCGACACGGAGCTTATGAAAGCCTATGAGAGCATGACCGCCAATGACAGGTTCTTCAACTTTATTATAACCATATCCGGCCACGGACCGTATTCTGACTCGTCAATCGTATCCCGGCTCCACATGGAAAAGGCGCTTGAGATTGCGGATACGGGCGAGCTCAGCGGGCAAAACCGCGAGGTGTTCGTCCACGCCGTAGCCCACGCGATTGAGACCGACGAGTTTATAGGCCAGCTTGTAAAGCGCCTTGAGAGCGACGGATTGCTTGACAACACGGTGCTAGTTTTTTATGCTGACCACTACAACTACTATGTGATGAACGACGCGCTCATCCAAATCATCAAGGGCGTTGAGGACAAAAACATGTCGCAGCGCACTGTCTTTTTTGCGTATTCGCCCGGCATAGAGCCGAGGAAGATAGACAAAGTGACATCGGGCCTTGATATTCTTCCCACGCTTGCTAACCTTTTCGGTTTTGACGTGGATTACCGCTATTACATGGGAAACGACACCTTCGACGAGGACGAGGGCGGATATGTCGTGTTTGCCGACGGCTCCTGGTACGACGGCAGGCTCTATCGAAAATATAACGACATAATTGACGATAATTATGTTATAATGATGGATGAAATAACCGCGCAGGATGTAAAAATAACTCAGAAAATCCTGAAAACAGACTATTTTTCGCATCGTTTACGGTGAGGGGAGAGGACTAACTGACATATGAACAGAACACTTAAACTAAAGGAGCTTCGCGTGTTTGCGGAAGAAATACGCCTGCTCACGCTGAAGGAATTTGCCTATACCGGCTTCGGGCACGTCGGCGGGGCAATGTCTATAATAGAAACTCTGGCCGTTCTCTACGGGAAGGAGATGAGGTTTGACCCTAATAATCCTGACTGGGAGGACAGGGACCACCTCGTCGTATCGAAAGGCCATTCGGGTCCTGCGGTCTACGCGACGCTGGCTCTGCTCGGCTTTTTCCCCGAGAGTATGCTTCGCGAGCTCAATCAGGGCGGGGGGAACCTCCCGAGCCACTGCGACCGCAACAAGACGCCTGGCATTGACATGACCACGGGCTCGCTTGGGCAGGGCATATCCGCAGCCTGCGGAGCGGCGCTCGGCAAGCGCTTGGACGGAAAGGACAGCTACACCTACCTTATTCTCGGCGATGGGGAGTGCAACGAGGGGCAGGTATGGGAGGGCGCGATGTTCGCCGCCCAGCACAAACTCGACAATCTCATAACCTTTGTGGACCTGAATGGCCAGCAGCTTGACGGCTTCACCGAGGACATCATGGACATGAGAAACATGGGCGAGCGCTTTGCGGCCTTCGGCTGGTTTGTACAGGAGGTAAACGGCCACGACATAGGCGAAATCGTAAGCGCCGTCACAGCCGCAAAGGCTCAAAAGGGCAAGCCCAACGCCATCATCCTCCACACGAAGAAGGGTAACGGCTGCTACTTTGCCGAGGGTATAAAGGACAATCACCACATGAACTTTAAGCCCGAGCAGATAAACGAAGCAATCAGGCAGACAGAGGCCGCGCTGGAAGCCGCCAAAGCGGCCCCGGCGAAGTAAGGGGGCGAAAACTATTATGTTTAAATTGCTGAAAACTTTTCAAAAAAGCCCGAAGCTCATGCGTGAGGCCTACTGCGATACAATGCTGAGCCTTGCCGCTTCAAACAAGAATATAGTCGCGCTCGACGCGGACCTGGTGTCCTCCTCAGGGATGAAGAAGTTTTTTGAAGCCTATCCCGACAGGGCCATACAGTGCGGGATAGCTGAGGCGAACATGATAGGAGTGGCGGCCGGCCTTTCGCTGGTCGGGAAAATTCCCTATGCCCACAGCTTCGGACCCTTCGCCAGCCGCAGGGTTTGTGACCAGATATTCATTTCCGCGGCCTATGCAAAGCTCAATGTAAGGATAATTGGCTCCGACCCCGGCGTGACCGCCGCCTACAACGGCGGAACGCATATGCCCTTTGAGGATATGGGCGTTCTTCGCTCGATACCCGAGATTACGCTCATAGAGCCCACAGACCCCGTTATGCTGTCCGACATTGTGCGCCAGCTTGCAGACCTCTACGGCGTCTATTATGTCCGCATGGCGAGAAAGAACACTATCGGCATATACGAGGAGGGCAGCATCTTTGAAATCGGCAAGGGCAATCTCCTTAGAAACGGCACTGACGTGACGATAATCGCAAGCGGAATAATGGTCGCTGAGGCGCTTAAGGCCGCCGAGATGCTCGCGGACGAGGGCGTATCCGCGAGGGTCGTCGATATGTTTACATGGAAGCCGATGGACATAGAGCTTGTCGCCAGATGCGCAGAGGAGACGGGAGCTATAGTCACCGCCGAAAACCACAACATTTTCGGGGGGCTCGGCGCCGCGGTCGCGGAGGCCTGCGTAAAGACCGTACCGGCGCCGATTGAGATGGTCGGAATTAAGGACCAGTTCGGCCAGGTCGGCACGGAGGACTATCTCAGAAAGGCCTACAACCTGACCGCCGCGGCGATAGTCGACGCCGCAAAGAAGGTCATTGAAAGAAAATAAGCGCAAATTTAAAGCCGCTTTCGGGTTAGCCCCAAAGCGGCTTTGCTTTCAGTATGAAAGGGCTGCGGAAAATCCGCAGCCCTTTTGTTTAGTTATCTTATCTTTGCGCCGGTAGGAACATTGTCGTCGACGAAAACGACTCTGGCGGTGTCGCCCGCGTCGGCAGCGAGTATCATGCCCTCGCTTATCTCGCCTCTGAGCTTTGCGGGGGCAAGGTTTGCCACCAGGATGACCTTTTTGCCGATTAAATCCTCGGGCTTATACCATTTGCTTATCCCGGAGACTACCTGGCGGGTCTCGCCGCCCATCTCGACTTGTAGCTTAAGGAGCTTGTCCGACTTTGCGACAGGCTCCGCCGCGATAATCTTAGCGACGCGAAGCTCGGTCTTCGCGAAATCGTCTATGCTTATATCGGGGGTCTTCGGCTCCTTTTTCTCCTCGGCCTTTGCCTCCGTTTTCACTTCAGCAGCGGCGTTTGCCTTGGCTTCAAGCTCTTCTAGCTTTTGCTTCATGTCTATGCGCGCAAAGAGTATCTCCGGCTGTGAAACCCTGTGGCCCGGCTTCAGGCCGCCGAAGCTCTCAAGGCTCTCCCAGGTGGAGGGCTCTATGCCGAGCTGGCTGAATATCTTCTTCGCCGTGCCGGGGAGGAAGGGGGAGAGAAGCGTCGCCGAGAAGCGGATGACCTCGAGAAGGTTGTACAATACTGTGTCGAGCCGCGCTTTCTGAGCGGGGTCCCTGCCGAGTATCCAGGGCTGAGTTTCGTCAATATACTTGTTCGCACGCCTTAGCAGAGTAAAAACCTCTCCGATGGCGTCTGCAACGCGCAGACCGTTCATCCTCATTTCGACCCTTTTCGGGGTGTCAAGGCAGAGGGAAATCAGCTCCTTGTCAAACTCGCCGGGCGCATAGGGCTTAGCCAGAACGCCGCCGGAGTACTTCTGGCACATCGCAATCGTGCGGTTCACAAGGTTGCCGAGGATGTTGGCAAGGTCGGAGTTTATGCGCTCAATCAAAAGCTCGTAGGTGAAGGTGCCGTCGCTTGCAAAGGGCATCTCGTGGAGCATGAAGTAGCGCACCGCGTCCACACCGAAGGCTTTTACAAGGTCGTCGGCGTAAACGACGTTCCCCTTGGATTTGCTCATCTTTCCGTCGCCCACGAGAAGCCAGGGGTGTCCAAAGACCTGCTTTGGTAGCTCGACGCCGAGCGCCATGAGCATTATGGGCCAGTAAATCGTGTGGAAGCGCAGGATGTCCTTGCCTATAAGGTGCACGTCCGCGGGCCAGTATTTTTTAAACAGCTCGCCGTGGTCTCCGTCCACGTCGTAGCCTGGGAAGGTGATGTAGTTTGAAAGCGCGTCAATCCAGACGTAGATAACATGCTTGGCATCAAATGTGACGGGTATGCCCCATTTGAAGCTGGTCCTTGAAACGCACAGGTCCTGAAGCCCGGGCTTTAGGAAGTTGTTTATCATCTCGTTTTTGCGCGACTCGGGCTGTATAAAGCCGGGGTTTTCCTCTATATGCTTCATCAGGCGGTCGGCGTATTTTGAAAGCTTGAAAAAGTACGCCTCCTCCTCAGCCTGACCGACGGGCCTTCCGCAGTCGGGGCATTTGCCGCCCACAAGCTGGCTCTCGGTCCAGAAGCTCTCGCAGGGGGTGCAGTAATGCCCCTTGTAGGAGCTTTTGTATATGTCGCCCTGCTCGTAGAGCTTCTTGAATATCTTCTGCACCGCCTTTTCGTGCACAGGGTCCGTGGTGCGGACAAAGCGGTCGTAGGAGGTGTCCATGATGTCCCAGATGCGCTTTATCTCCGCGGCGACCTTGTCGACGAAAACCTTGGGCGTCATGCCGGCTGCAGCGGCCTTCCCCTCAATCTTCTGCCCGTGCTCGTCGGTGCCCGTCTGAAAATACACGTCATAGCCCAAAAGGCGCTTGAAGCGGCAGATGGCGTCGGCAAGCACTATCTCATAGGTGTTGCCTATGTGCGGCTTGCCGGAGGTGTAGGCTATGGCCGTTGTAAGGTAAAACTTACCCTTGCTCATATTTTGACCAATCCTTTCGCAATGCTAAAGGCACAAAACGACTGCAAACAGAGGTCTGTATTTATGCCTTGCAGCTTGCCCGCAATGCGTAACAACGCAGCTAAAGATATTTGCTACATATCTTTTACTCCCATGGGGATATTTGCAGGTTAACTGTTA
The DNA here is from genome assembly GCA_012838345.1 of Clostridiales bacterium. GTDB lineage: Bacteria > Bacillota > Clostridia > Oscillospirales > Oscillospiraceae > DUPK01. Next base: position 8,527 of record DUPK01000046.1, read on the forward strand.
TTTTACCACCAAACTTCACCTAAATGCAAGAAAAAGAAATCTTCCCCGCGAAGACGCGGGGAAGAATCTGTTGTAAATCTCTGTCAGGGCGCAACGGCGATGACCTCGTCGCGGCTTGAGTAAATGCTCTCGTTTTCAAAGGAGCGCAGGAGGAGCGTTCCGTCCTTGTTGTAGAGAAGCCTGTAGACATCCACCTGATAGCCGGTAAAGCCATAGGTCACATGGTAGCTTTCGCCCTCCGAGAGACTTTCGTCGGTCACATACACCGTGTCATAGGGGATCTCCCTGACAATATTGATTTCCGTTTCGACATAGTTTCCGCTGAGATTTGTGCCGACGAAGCTCACATGGAGCTCATCGCCCTCAACGCTCGCGAGTATCTTTATCGGGTAACCGGTGTTGTTTTTAAACCTGTAATCGACCGAGTCGTAGCTTACCGTGGCGTCGAGCCCGTACTCAATGTAGCTCGGCACATAGAGGTGGCAGGTCCTGTAGACTATCTCCAGATTTGAATATATGGAGCAGTAGTAGAGCGCCGAAGCCACCTGGCAAACGCCGCCGCCGAGCTCCTGAACCACCTCGCCGTCCGAGTAGGCGGCGGCGAGCTTAAAGCCCGCCTCTTCGGTGTAGGGGCCGACATAGCTGTTAAAGGAGAACACCTCGCCCGGCTCAACTATGACTTCGTTTATCAGGGAAGCCGCAATCTCGATATTGTTTGTGCGGTTGGGTATCGGAGTGAGGGGGGTTACCGATTCCGAGAGCACATCACGGAATAAAAGCCCTTCCAAGTCCGCCTTTTTCACATTGGGTTCTATCTCGTACAGATAGACGGTTACGCTCTCGCCCTCGCCCGCCTTTCGCAGCGCTTCGTTTGCGGCCTCAAGGTCAAAGCTCACTCCCGTTATTTCCTCAGTAAAGTCACCGAGTTCGGCGCTGTAAACAGAGTTTTGCGCGTCCCTGTGGACCATCTCAAATGCGTGGTTGAAGCTGGCCTCCTCAGGGGGGATGATAATGGGCGTGTAAATAACGTCCTCAAAGCTCATGGTCCTGAAGCTCTCGATAACCTGCTCGGCTATCTGTGAGACATCGCAGCTTAGGCCCGAGACGCCCTTTGTGATGGTTACAGTGTTGCCCTCGGTTGTAAGCACCGGGTTTTGCGGGGGGCGCTCAATTCTGGCCGCCGCGTTTTTTATTTTGAGCATGTAGGAGCCCGGACCGAAGCGGACGGAGGTGTCAGCCTCAATCTCGGTTTTTACAAACAGACATTTTATGTATGTTATGGCGTTTCTGATAAGATTGCCGCCGCGCCCGTACTCAAATGGCGCCTGGGTAAAGCTCATGGGGTCAAGCGTTATCCCGAGCTCGTCGGAGGTTATCGTAAAATCGGCGTTTTCAAAGCCCTCGAAACGAACGTTTATCGACTTTCCGGCGTACTTGTCAAAGCCCGAATCGGCTATTGCCTTTGCTGCCTCTTCCCTTGTCAGGCCGCCGACCTTTACGCCGAGGGTATATATGTTCGGGTAGATTTTGTCGCTCTCTTTTACCCTGAAGGCAAAAATCAGAAAAGCGGCAATAATAACCAGCACCGAAATAAGCACGGCGATGTTGACTTTAAGCAGCCGCGGCAGGCGTTTTATAGGGGGAGTGTAGGCCGCTTTCGGCATGTCGTGAACGTCCTCGGAGCGCAGGTCGTATCTCTCGTCAAGGGCCATTAAACCACCTCGCTAAAAATCGTCAAAAAGACTTTGATAATAATCGCTTCTCATCCACGGGGAACCAACCGTCAGCTTGTGTTCGGCCTGCGTGTCAAGCACCTCTCCTATAAGCCTGTTTGATAGCAGAAAACCTTTCGGGGTAAAGCTCCAGCGCCCGTAAACGAACTTCGCCCAACCCTTGTCCACATAGGATTTGAAAAGCTCGTCAATGGGCTCGAAGCTGCATCTGTAGATACTGCAATATTCCTCGGCGGAGATTCCGTTTGTCGTGCGAAGCCCGAGCATGAGGTATTCGGAGGCCCTATCGTAGCTTGAAAGCTCCTCAAACTCCGCGATTATATCGCCGCCGCTTTCGACCGCGTCTATGTATTCCATGGGGCTTGCGACATAGGTGTAGCGCAGGCCGCCTAGATTGGAGGCCGCGGAAGCCCCGAAGCCCGCGTAATCACCGAGCAGCCAGTACTTGAGGTTGTGCCTCGACTCAAAGCCCTTCCTGGCGAAATTTGAAATCTCGTACTGGAGGTAGCCGAAGCGGGCGAGAGTCTCTATGGTGTAAAGATACATGTCCGCCTGCGCCTCGTCGTCGGGCATAATGTCCGAGTTCCTGAGGGCATATAGCGGGGTGTTCTCTTCAAGCTTTAGTCCGTAGCAGGACAGGTGCTTAGGCTTAAGCCTCATGGCGCGGTTTAAGGTGTCGGCCCAGTCGTCTCTTGTCTGGTTCGGCAGACCATATATGAGGTCGAGGCTGTAGTTTTCAAAGCCGGCCTTTCTCGCCATCGCGACGGCCTTTTCAACCTGCTCGAAGGTGTGGCGGCGCCCTATGAACCTGAGTATATCGTTGTTAGCCGACTGTGCCCCTATGGACAGGCGGTTGAAGCCGGCTTTGCGCAGAAGAGTCAAATCCTCCTGAGTTATGCTGTCGGGGTTTATTTCCACCGTAACTTCCGAATCTAATAGTACGTCGTAATGATTTTTAAGCGTGTCGAAGATTTTTATAAGCCGCTTCGCCCCGTAGTAGCTCGGGGTGCCGCCCCCGAAATAGACCGAGTCTATGTAATACCCGGAAAGCCGGGGCGCAAACTCCTTTATATGCCTGATTAAAGCGTTCTGGTACTTGGGCATCAGCGAATCGCAGTCAGCCACTGTACAAAAATCGCAGTACTTGCAACGGCTTGCGCAAAATGGGATGTGTATATATATACCGACGTTTTTGTCCAAAGAATGTTCCCTCCGGTAGTTGTGGATGTGATAGCTCTTTAACGGCCCTGAACGAGTTTTGCCCGGAGCTTTTCATGCTTCTTCCATCTGCTCTGCCCCGAAACGGGAAAGGCCGTAATAAACTCACTTCTCGGCCTTCTGGGAGGCGAAAGCCGGTTGTATGTAAAACTTTTTGCGCCCTATTATACCATATCGAAGCCAATCGGCAAAGCTGCAAAGGAAAAGAGGCGGCAAATTCTACGCAGTTATTTTCTGCCATGCAAAGTATTATAGGCGTAGAGTATCCGACGCCGCAGACAGAGCTACCGCCTCGACAGGTTCCGAGGTGGCATGGCAGCTTATGTGGCGGGGCTTGTCTGATATTAATATATAGGTAACTTTACGATTTTTATGTCAAAAAAACAAAGCTGCCATTGATTTATTCAATAGCAGCAACTGGCTGCCCTGGCCGTATAAGCCGAGGGCCCTATAGCTTTGCGTCACAGACTTTCGTCTGCTTTGCCCTGTATAGAAAATATCATAAAACCTTTCCCGGTACAAGGCTTTTCGTCTGACTTAAACGGAAAAGGGGTGTGGGGTCCACTCACACCCCTGCAATATTTACTGTTTGAGCGTTATGCCAAGCTCCTCAAGCTGCTTCGGGTCTACCGAGTCGGGGCAGTTTGTCATGGGCTCCGAGGCGTTTTGCAGCTTCGGGAAGGCTATGACGTCCCTTAGGCTCTCGGCTGAGAGCATCTGCATGACGAGACGGTCCAGGCCTATGCCCATGCCACCGTGGGGAGGTGCGCCGTATTTGAAGGCTTCAAGCAGGTAGCCGAACTTCCTGTTTGCCTCCTCCTCGGAAAGGCCGAGCAGCTTGAATATGCGGTTTTGAAGCTCCGGGTCGGTGATGCGTATGGAGCCGCTAGACAGTTCCGTGCCGTTCAGGACAAGGTCGTAAGCCTTCGCCCTGACCTTCGATTTGTCGGTCTCAAGGTATTTTAGGCACTCGTCCATCGGCGCCGTGAAGGGATGGTGCATCGCGACGTACTCCTGAGACTCCTCGTCCCAGTCGAAGAAGGGGAATTCCAGCACCCACAGGAAGTTAAACTTGTCTCTGGGTATGATGTCGAGCTTCTTCGCCGTGAGAAGGCGCAGGGCGCCGAGCTGGGAGAGCACAGCCGAATTCTTGGCGTCTGCAATTATGAGAACAACATCGCCCTTTTCGGCCCCGGCGCGCTCGAGTATGGCGCTCATCTCGTCCTCGGACATGAACTTTGCAAAGGACGAGCTTGTCACGTCCTCGGTCAGGCGTATCCAGGCTATGCCCTTGCCGCCGATGCCCTTAATATACTCGGTGAGCTTGTCAATTTCCTTTCGGGTGAGGACACCTGCGCTGTTTTTCGCGCAGATGCCGCGGACGCTGCCTCCGGCTTGCACGGCGGAGGAGAAGACTCCAAAGCCGCAGCTTGAGACGATACCCGTCAGGTCAAAAATTTCCATGCCGAAGCGCGTGTCCGGCTTGTCGGTGCCGTAGCGCGACATGGCCTCGGCATATGTCATGCGCGGGAGGGGAAGTGGCACGTCAATGTCCAGAACCTCTTTAAAAAGGCGCTGTATATAGCTCTCGACCAGCGCCAAAACGTCCTCCATGTCCACGAAGGACATCTCAAGGTCAATCTGTGTAAATTCAGGCTGCCTGTCTGCCCTCAAATCCTCGTCGCGGAAGCAGCGGGCAATCTGCATATAGCGGTCAAAGCCCGCGACCATTGAAAGCTGCTTGTATAGCTGAGGCGACTGGGGGAGGGCGTAGAAGCTGCCCCTGTGGATTCGGCTGGGGACTAGAAAATCGCGCGCGCCCTCGGGCGTGGACTTAATAAGAATCGGCGTCTCGATTTCGATAAAGCCGTTTTCGTCGAAGTAGTCGCGTGTGACCTTCGCAACCTTATGGCGCAGCAGGATATTCCTCTGCAAAGCCGGACGCCTTAGGTCGAGGTAGCGGTACTTTAGGCGCAGAGCCTCGCCCGCGTTGCACTCGTCTATAATCTCGAAGGGCGGGGTCTCGGATTTTGCGAGAATGCGAAGCTCCCTCACTTCAAGCTCCACCTCGCCCGTCGGAAGCTCGTAGTTTTTGGACGAGCGCTCCCTCAATACGCCGGTGGCGGCGAGGACGTATTCCGAGCGGATGTTGAAAGCCTTGTCGAATATTTCGCGCGGGCTGGTGTCGTCAAATGCGAGCTGCAAAACTCCCGTGCGGTCGCGCAAATCAATAAAAATCAGGCTGCCGAGGTCGCGCTGGCGCTGTACCCAGCCGCAGACGGAAATTGTCTTTCCCACGTCCGAAAGCCTCGGCTCGCCGCAGTAGCAGTTGCGTTTAAAACCTTTCAGATTATCCATAAACAGTATCTCCCATATTCAATATGTGCCGCAGCGCAGGGCGACCGCTTACATAACCGCGTTTTTAATGTCCTCGGCGGTCAGCGTGCACTCGATAACGCCGCCGGTAGACATATTCTTAATATTTGATTTGCCCGCGGTTAGCTCGTTGTCGCCGATTACCATGCTGTATACGGCGCCGAGCCTGTCGGCGTATTTCATCTGCGCCTTAAGACCCCTTCCCGTCGTGTCGCGCTCGGCCCTTACCCCGAGTTTTCTAAGCTCGTAGACGAGCTTCTGGACGGGCACCTCCGCCGCCTCGCCGAGTGCCGCGAGGAAGATGCGGCAGCCCTCGGGTTTTGAAATCTCTATACCCTGGGCGTCCATGACCATCAAGAGCCGCTCAAGCCCGGAGGCAAATCCTAGCCCGGGGGTGGGCTGGCCGCCGAGCGTCTCAATGAGCCCGTCGTACCTCCCGCCGCCGCATATAGTGCTCTGCGCGCCGAGGTCCGTGGATATAAACTCAAAGACGGTGCGGGTGTAGTAGTCCAGACCGCGAACGATTCCGGGGTTGACGATGAAGGCTATGCCCATTGCCGTGAGCATTTCCTTTGTCTTTTCAATATGCTCGTGGCAGTCTGGGCAGAGGTGGTCTAAGCAGCTTGGAGCGCCTTCCGCGATTTTTTGGCAGATAGGGCTTTTGCAGTCGAGTATGCGCAGCGGGTTTCTGCTGAGCCTGTCGAGACAGGTGGGACAGAGCTCGGCCTGTCTGGACTCGAAGAAGGCCCTCAGGGCCGCGTGGAATTTCGGGCGGCATTCGGGGCAGCCGATTGAATTTATCGTAAGCTGCGTGTTTCTGACACCGAGCCTGTCCAGAATGGTCGCATAGAGCGATATGACCTCAGCGTCCGCGGAAGGGCAGGGGGAGCCGAGATATTCGACCCCGAACTGGTAGAATTCGCGGTAGCGCCCGGCCTGGGGCTGCTCCCCGCGGAAGTTCGGAGCGATATAGAAGCATTTTACTGGCAGCCCCGCCCCGTACAGCGAGTTTTCCAGAAAACTTCTGACGACCGAGGCCGTACCCTCGGGGCGCAGAGTGATGGAGCGCCCGCCGCGGTCGGTGAAGGTAAACATCTCCTTTTGCACAACGTCGGTCGTGTCGCCGACGCCGCGTATAAAGAGCTCGGTATATTCAAAGGTCGGGAAGCGAATCTCCTTGTATCCGAAGTCCGAGGCCGCCTCGCGGAGAACGGACTCCAGATACTGCCAGCGGTAGCTCTCCGAGGGGAGAACGTCGTATGTTCCCTTGGGTTTTGTAATCAAATCTGCCATAAGACTTTTCCTTTCGGAGTCGAGTATTAACACACTTTAATGCAACCCTGACTGCATAGGTCAGACAGGTAGTGCGGGATATAATAACCGAAGGGGCGGTCACGCCGCCCCGATGTCTTATTTTTTCGGGTTTACAATGTCGCGCCAATCGAGGTCTCCGCGCTGCAGCCCGCGTATGAGCACCTCGGCCGTGGCCACATTCGAGGCGAATGGGACGTTATACTGGTCGCAGAGCCTTGAAATCTCGTGTAATGCGGCGGGGTTATCGGTGCTCTGGCTGTCCCAGAAAAAGAGCACAAGGTCAATTTCGTTGTATGCAATGCGCGCGGCAATCTGCTGGCTGCCGCCCTGGCTGCAGGAGAGGTAGAGCGTGATTGGCAGCCCGGTGGCCTCTGCAACTAGGCGTCCGGTGGTGTTGGTCGCACAGATATTATGCCCCGCAAAAATGCCGCAATAGGCAATGCAGAACTGGACCATGAGTTCCTTTTTATTGTCATGGGCAAGGAGCGCAATGTTCATGGTGGTATCACCCTTTCTATAGAATGGGCTTTATATCGCCCGCAGGAATTCTTTCGCCCAGAAGCCGGCCGGCAATGCGCGAAAACGCCGCGGCGGCGCCCCTGGAAGTGTAGTTTATAAGAAGAATACCCTTGTTTGCCGAGAGGATGACGGAGCGGTCCTCGGGGACAAGCCCCAAAAGGCGGGCGCCCGCAGTGTCGACTATGTCGTCTATATTTTGATTTGAAAATTTAAGGAGCCTGGGGCGTATGCGGTTGACTATGAGGGAGACGTCCTCAATACCCAGAGCCTTAAGCTCCATCACTGTGCGCTGCACGTCGCGGCAGCTTGTAATATCGGAGGTCGTTACGACTATGGCGCTGTCGGCAAACCTCGCCGCGAGCCGAAAACCACTGCCTATTCCCGCGGGTGAGTCGATAATGCAATAATCAAAGGAGCGCCGTGCGCTGTCAAGAAGCTCACGCATCTTTTCGGGGTCAATTTCCTCGGGCGACATGAGCGAGGGAGCGGAGAGAAAGTAGAGAGAAGGAACCGTAGGGTGCTGAAACGCTGCGTCCTCAAGAGAAAGGCGGCCCTCAATAACGTCGCAGAAGTCCGGCAGGGCCATCTCGGAAAGTCCGAGGCTCAAATCCATGTTTCTCAGGCCGACATCGGCATCTATGCATAAAACCCTGCATTTTCTTGCGGCCAGAGCTGACGACAGCGCGGCGGCAGTCGTTGTTTTGCCGGTTCCGCCCTTGCCGGAGGCAATTACAATGACTTTACCCATATTTCCTCCATGATAAAATATTCAGCTCCAACGGTTATCAATCAATTATATATTATACACCCAATGCTTTGCAATAAGAAAATCAGCTTACAAGCACGTTTTCGGAATCGATTTTTTGGCGCGCCGCCCTAGTATCGAAGTAGTACTTGAGCACGTCTTTAGCGATTGAGGCAATTGCGTTGCCCGAGCCGCCTTTTTCAACGACCACCGCCACGGCTATCTCGGGATTTTCATACGGGGCGTAGCAGATGAAAATGGCGTTGTTCGCAAGGTCCTCTCCGAGCTGCGCAGTACCGGTTTTGGCCGCCGCAGATACGCCGAGGTCCTTAAACACCATGGAAGGCGTGCCTTGCGTTGTAACATAGAGCATGCCGAGCTGCACGGCATCAAAAATCTCCTTGTCGGCCTCGACAACGCTCAGGACCTTCGGCTGCGAGGTATAGAGGGTCTGCGAAAAATCGGGGCTTTTTACTGCCTTTAGAATATGGGTCGCCAGTCTTGTGCCGTTATTTGCAATCGTGGCGGTGTATTCCGCCAGCTGGAGCGGAGTGAAGAGGTTAAAGGACTGGCCTATCGAGGCCTGAAGGGTGTCGCCGACGAACCAGGGCTCGTCGCCGCGCGATTCTTTGTACTCCCGGGTTGCGAGAACGCCGGTTTCCTCATAAAGCTCAATCCCGGTGGCTGAGCCAAGGCCGAACTGGGCAGCGCAGGCGGACAGCCTGTCTATTCCAAGCCTGTCGCCGAGTTCAAAGAAATAGTAGTTGCAGGAGTCGCGCAGCGCCTCGGCGGTGTTTACCCAACCGTGCGAACCTGGGTGAATCCAGCACGTGGGCTGGTAGCTATCGTACTTTGTAAACCTCCCTCTGTCGTAGATTCTATCGGAGGGGGTCAGGATGCCTTCCCTCAGCGCTGCAACGGCCGTGACTATCTTAAAGGTCGAGCCGGGCGAGTAGAGTCCCTGCAGGGCGCGGTTATAAAGGGGCAGGGTGGGGTCGCTTAGAAGCTCGTCGTATATTTCATTAAACTTCGACAGGTCAAAAGTGGGATAAGAGGCGGCTGCAAGAAGGTCTCCGCCTTTTATGTCGACTGCGACGACGGCGCCGCCGGGAATCTTTTCTTCTTTCTCGCCGCGCGCCTCGTTCAGGGCGGCAATGCGCTCGGCAAGGATGTTCTCGGCTGCGCCCTGAAGCCCTATGTCGAGCGTCAGGACAACGGTTTTGCCGGGGAGCGGCGGCTCGGAATAAATCACGTTCTTGACAGCGCCGGTAGACGTCACCGTGGTGGTCTGTATTCCGTCGGTGCCGTGCAGATAGGACTCAAAAGCGGCCTCAACCCCGTCCTTGCCCACGAGCGCGTTCATGGAGTAGCCCTGTTTTGAATAGGTTTCGTATTCTTCGGAGCTCATCTGGCCGACCCGCCCGAGCAGGTGCGCTGCATAGGGCGTGTGGTACTGCCTTGTCGAGACAGCCTCGACTTTGACGCCGGCAAGATTCTGCTCCATCACGACGGTTATAAAGTCTATGTCCACATCCTCGGTGAATATATACTTCGGGGCGTACATGATAAGCCGGATTTCAAGCTCGTAGCGCAGCCCGGCTATAAGCCTTGCCTCCGTATCCGAATAGCCGTCTTCTATCTTGTAGTGCTCTTTGAAAAACTCCATGAGCTCCTCCGCCGTGGGAGTCTGCTCAAAGTCAAAGAAGTCTGTATAATAATCCAGGCGATAGCTCTGGGTTTCCGTCATGTTGTCGATGTAGGTAAATGGGGCAGTGAACGAGATGGGCAGGGTGTCGGTATACCTTATCCCCCGCGCCCTGCTAATCTCGACAAGGCGCAAAAGTATAGCGTTAGGCTCGCCCGAGTTTGTAAGCAGTGTATGGTCTATCGTTACATTGTAGCTTGTGCGGTTTGATACCAGCACATTGCCGTAGCGGTCGAGAATGAGGCCGCGGGCGGCTTCTACGGTTGAAGTTGTGACTATGGAATTGAGCGATTCATCATAATAATCCTCGCCCTTTATAATCTGCAGCTCGTAAAGCGCCGTGGCGTAGACCGAAAGGATTATTGCAAGAAACAAGATTATGACTGTAACGCGTATGGTTTTTACTCTCATATAAATCACCTTATATCAGCGCCTGCGTCTTGAGAGGCGGCGGACCGGGAGGTAGAGCGGGAACACAAAAAGCAGCGAGTAGGCGGTTTGCAAGGCTGCGATTCTAAGAAGTATGGACGGCTCAACGTCCCTGAAAAATAGAAATGGGAACATCTGCAGGAAAGAAATCAGGAATAAGCCCAGCAGCGAGGTGATGAGGTAGGAGAGCAGGTTCTTGAGCAGGGCATACTCCGACAAAAGCCCCGAGCCGACGCCGACAACCGGTAAAGCTATGGTAAACAGCGGCGCGGTTACAAAGGCCACGTCGCAGAGTATCCCGGCGAAGATGCCGAAGACCCCTCCCCAGACGCTGCCGCCGAAAAAGCCTATGCCTATTACCGCGACTGGGAGAATAAGCGGTTTTACCCCCCATAGCGGAATCCGGGAGAAGACGAAGTGCTGCAATATGTAGACGACTACCAGCAACAGGGCGTGCAGCCCGAGCTTTATAAAAAATCTCTTGTTCTGCATGGCGCTACTCCACGATGTCGAAGCTCTTGATGACGAACACCTGTGAAAGCTCGTTCAATGCGGCGGAGGGGGTTATGACGGCGTACTGAGTTAAAGCGGAAGGGTCGAGACCCGCGTCTGTGACCCTGCCGATTACAAGGCCCTTGGGGATGGACTCTCCTCTGCCCGAGGTGAGTATGGTGTCGCCGTTGAGTATCTCCGCGCCGTCGGGTATAAAGGTCAGCTTGAGCTTCCCTTCGCGCATTTTCTCAAAGTCTCCGGAGGCGACCGCGGATATGCCGGTGCGCTCGATAAGCGCGCCGACGTTCAAATTGGTGTCGACTATTGTTCTTACCGTGGCAGTGGTCGGCCCCACTTTGATTACCTGCCCTACGAGGTATCCGTGTTCGGTTACAACGCAGTCAAACAGCTCAATGCCGAAATTTGAGCCCTTGCTGATGGTGAAGGTGGAGGACCAGTTGGAGGAGCCCCAGGAGTTTATGGTCGCCGACTCAAGCTCAAAGTCGGAGCGCTTTTCGCGCAGTTCAAGGAGCTTTCTGAGCCTTTTGTTTTCTTCGTTTGCCGCGGCGCTGTCGCGTATCTGCTGCTCCATATCTGCGATTTTTGCTTTCAAATCCTCGTTTTCGGTTTTAAGGCGGTCGTATTCGAACATGTATCCGTAGATGCCTTCCAAAAATTCGGCAATAACGGCCACACCGCTGCCTACAGGGCGCATGACCGTGTTAACGGCGTTTGAGATGAAATCCGAACTGCCGCCCAGAGTGTGGGTAGCTATACCGAGTATGATGGCGACGGCGAGCGCAGCTGCGGCTATCGCCAACCCCTTTTTCTTTAAAAACTCCCTCAAAGCAAAAACCCCAGTGCTCTAATATTTTTCTATCTTCCGCGGCCTTGTCTCAAAAGAGCGGGCCGAGGCTTGGACAGGGACATAGCCGCTATTGCGAACTTATTATAAAACTCCCAGATTGAACTCCTTGAGCATCAGGCCCAGCCGGCAGATGGGCAGGCCCATTACGTTGAAAAAGTCGCCCTCTATTCTGCGCACAAAAAGGGCTCCGAGCCCCTGGGCGGCGTATGCGCCCGCCTTGTCCATCGGCTCACCGGTTGCGATATATGCCTCTACTTCGCTCTCGTCAAGCTCGCGGAAGTAGACGTCGGAGGCCTCAGCAGAGCAGAGCTCCCTGTCGCCGCGAATTACTGCCACGCCCGTGTAAACGGTGTGCTTTTTTCCGCTTAAGGACATAAGCATACGCTTTGCGTCCTGCTTGTTTTCCGGTTTGCCGAGGCAAGTACCGGCGAGATATACGAGAGTGTCCGCCGCGATAATGAGATTGTCGCCCCGTGTCCTTAATTTCACGCTTCTGGCCTTTCTGAGCGCTATCTCGCACACGGTCTCCTCGGGAGTTAGGCCTGCTTTAACTGCTTCCGCATCCCCGGCGGGGATTACAATGAAATCCTCAAAGCCCAGCATTTCGAGCAGTTCCTGCCTTCTGGGCGATTTAGACGCAAGTATGATTTTCAAGTGCAGGTCTCCTTAGCCTGTTCGTTTAAGCCCTCCCACAGGGAGGCATGTCCTCAGGCTCTATTTTTATGGCGGAGCGTAAATCCGCCGCATATTATTATGGCTGCATAATTGTTAAGAAATCTATTTTCACCGCGCCGGCCTGTCAAAAACCTGCGCCCACGCTAGGGCTATTCCACGCCCCTGTAGTAAAGCCCTGTGGTGCGGCTTGGGATTTCGTAGTTTCCTAGCCCCAAATATCTTGCCGCTATCTGTACGCATTCCTTGGGGTTTTCGGTGGTAAAGCTCAGTCGCTGCGCCCAGAGCCCGATAGAAGAATAGTGCTCAAATCTGTCGGCGAGGAAAATCTTTTCGGAGTTGAGAACCAGGTTTCTGCAGCCGAAGAGCTTCATAACCGGGAACAGGGCGCCCCGCCTGTCGCGCAGAAGGGGGAAGTTGTCGCAGGCGCAGGCGTTCGTGGAGGACTTCAGCGTGCAGTTTTCCGTAATCATTAGCGGCAGCCTGCCGTATGTTATTATCTCCGTGTCTATGCACTTTGAAATGTCGCGTATCTGTGCGAGTCTCAGCTCAAAGGAGAGCGCGGAGGAGATGAAGCCCAGCTCACGCAGGGCATGCAGGCTCTCGGAATTGAAGATATTAAGGCCGGTATCACCCCGCAGGAGGAAACCAAAGGACTTGATAAGGTCAATCTGGCCGAGGTTTCCGACGAGCGCCTCCGAAACGCCGGCGGCCTTGACCTTTTCGAGCATCCTTAATATGTCGCGTCTTTCATCGTCATGTATTACCGGCGGAAGGGCGACGGCAACCTTCGTGACGCCGTTTTCCTCAAAGGGTTCCATTCGGCTCAGGTTCAGATAAAGCTCCTCAAGCGGCACATAAAGGACCGAAGGTCTGAACTGCGCAAGTTCGGGCGTGAGCTGCTGGGCGGAGGCTACCGAAATTGTAAGCTCGGGCGGCAAATCGCTGTTTGCATAAAGCGGGCTGTATTGGTAGTCGAAAAACCTGCGGGAGGGCGGCTCGGCCCTCATCTCGGTCAGGGCGTCCAGGAGGTTTCGCCGATGTTCGTTTATCTCAGAAACGGGCAGGTACAGCCCCTCGTCCACAAGGCAGTTGACTTCCTGAGCAAAATAGGGCGTGCCGCCGGTTTTGGACAGTTGGGTTTTTAGGTCCTCTTCGGTCAGAGACCTTGTGAGGGAAGGCTCGGGTATTGAGCCCAGCGCAGTAAGGCGGTTGCCGCGGTCATCCTCGACGCCGATTCTGAGCGGCTCACCCACCCGCGCTATGCAGTAAAAGCGCACGGGCACGCGCTCGGCGTCGCCGCTTGTATACTCCCGCTTTGCCTTGGCGAAGATGTCAAGCTCTCTGTTGTCCGTATCCTCGCGGATGCCGAACATACTGCGGCCCTTGGAGCTTATAAAATAGCCGTCGGTGAAGCCTTGCCTTGAAAAGGCAAGCTCCAGCTCGCGAATATCCTCCCGTGTCGGGCCGCCGCCCTCGGTTATGGCTTTTTTATATATTCTCGTCACAATCGCGACGTATTCGGGGCGGCGCATCCTGCCTTCAATTTTCAGGCAGCTGACCCCGCATTTTTCAAGGTCTTTTATATGTTCGATAAGGCAAAGGTCCTTCAGGCTCAGGGGAAAATCGTTAGCCTTCGGGCCGAGACCGTAATTTAAGCGGCAGGGCTGGGCGCAAAGACCTCGGTTGCCGCTCCTTCGCCCTATGACAGAGCTCATATAGCACTGCCCCGAGTAGGACATGCAGAGCGCGCCGTGGCAGAAGACTTCTATCTCAATAGGTGAATTGTGGCAGATATAGGCTATCTCTTCCCTTGAGAGCTCGCGGGCCAAGACAACCCTGGACGCTCCGAGCTCGGCGAGCTTTTTTACGCCGTCGAGATTGTGTACGCTCATCTGTGTGCTGGCGTAAATGGGCAGGTCCGGTATCGCCTTTCTAACCGCGCGCAAAAGCCCGAGGTCCTGCACGATAACCGCGTCAACGCCCATTTGAACGGCTTTTATGAGCTGCTCGAGCGCCGCCGGAAACTCTCTGTCCGAGACAAGCGTATTCAGGGTTAGATATACCTTCACGCCGCGTATCCTGCAGTACTCGGTGAGTTTTGAGAATTCTTCTTCGGTAAAGTTTTTGGCGTTTCTGCGCGCGTTAAAGTTCCCAAACCCCATGTAAACCGCGTCCGCGCCGTTCCTGACCGCGGCTCTCACGCTCTCAGGAGAGCCGGCGGGTGCCAACAGTTCCAGCATTGTCTAAATCCTCTCTGTTTAAAGTGCCTTGTTATTGCTGCTTTATCATTCCGCGCAGTCTCGACAGCTCACGCTTAAGCTCGGCTATTTCTGCCCTTGCCTTGGTCGCATCCTCCAGGTATCCCTGTATCTGATTAAGGGCGTTATTTGTGGCTTCTCTGGCCTTGTTGAGCTCGTCCGCCAGGACGAGCGCGGCCATAACCGCGGCGTCCGTTTCCGAAACACGGAAGGTCTGCTTCTGTTCTTCGAGTTTTTCGTTCACAAGCGAGGCAATTTTGAGTGTGTACTCCTCGCTTTCCTCAGTAAGAAGCACATAACGGCGCCCTCCGATAAAGACTGTAACACGGTTTTGCACCACATTCCCTCCCTGCATTATTCGTTGCTGCTTCGTTACTACATATATTAGCATAAATCAAATATATTTTAAACATAATTTTGTCGCAAAGGAGCATTATCGTTGCTTGCAAGCAAGATTCTTGCTATAATGTCTCTGCCGCCCAAAATACGTTGGGGTCATAGGGCGGTCCTGCAAACATAACCCGGAAAGGAGCGGTCTGATGGAAGAAAAACGCGATTTTGCGCCGGCTGACTCAACGCTGCTCATCAGCAGGTCCGAGGCCGACGCTCTTATCGGTTTAAAGGACGCGAAGGCCGCCCTGCTTTACATATACATGCTTCGAAACGAGGGAAAGTTTGATAGAGAGGCCGCGGCGAGGGACCTTGCCATGCCGCTTGGCGAAGTGGACAAAGCGGCCTGCGCGCTTATGAGCCTTTTAGCTCCGGGCAAAAAGACGATGCTCTTTAAGCCCGATGCGCCGCCGGAATACACCGCCGAGGAAATAAGCGCAAGCATAAGGGAGAAAGCGGACTTTGCGGGGCTCGTCCAGGAGACGCAGAGAAGGCTCGGCAAGATGCTCTCCGGCACCGAGCTTTCGATACTCTTCGGCATATACGACTATCTCGGGATGCCGAGCGAGCTTATCCTGCTTTTGATTACGCACTGCAAGGAGGAGTACTCGCGTCGCTACGGGGAGGGCAGGAGTCCGACACTGCGCTTTATTGAAAAGGAGGCCTACGCCTGGGCGCGCATGGAGATTCTGACGCAGGAGAGAGCCGAGGAGCATCTGCGCCGCCGCGCCGAGAGCCGCAGAAAAACGGAGGAGATAAAAAGGCTCCTTCAAATAAAAAACCGCGAGCTCTCGCCCAGCGAAAGAAAGTACATATCGTCATGGATTGAAATGGGCTTTTGCATCGAGGCCATTGAGCTTGCATATGACAGAACGGTTATAAAGACCGGCGGCCTGAACTGGGCGTATATGAATTCGATATTGAAAAGCTGGCACTCGAAGGGTCTGCACACAATCTCGGAAATAGAAAAGGGCGACAGCCCGGCCGGGACAAGACGGCAGGACAAGTCCAGCGGGGCCCCGACGAGAGAGGAATACGAGCGCATGAAGCGCTATCTGGAAAAGATAAAACAGGAATAGCACAGGGGGTAGAAAGATGTCCATAGACGGCAGGCTGCTTCGGCGGGCCATACAGCGGCTAGAAGACGAAAAGAAGGTCCGCTCCGAGAAGGCGGCTGCAAAAAGGGCCGCGGTCTACGCGAAAATTCCCCGGGTGCGTGAGATTGACCGCGAGCTGCGCCTTACGATGCTCGACGTGCTCAGCGCAGTATCGGCAGGTGCCGACGTCGAAGCGCAGATGGAAGCCGCAAAGCGAAAGAACCTTGAGCTCCAGGCGGAAAAGGCGCAGCTGCTTACAGCGGCGGGGTACCGTTCGGGAGACATAGACGACGAGCCCGAGTGTGCAAAATGCGGCGACAGGGGTTTTATCGGCGCAAAAATCTGCACCTGCCTTATGGATATATACAGGGATGAGCAGAGGCGGGAGCTGTCGGAGTGCCTGAAGCTCGGCGAGGAGACCTTCAATACTTTCAGCCTAGAGTACTATGACGACAGGAAGGACCCGGTAACCGGCATCTCCCCTCGCGAGCATATGGCGCTTGTTTTCGAGCAGTGCAGGGAATACGCGAGAAAGTTCGGAAAAAACTCGCCGAATCTGTTCCTAAGGGGCGGAACGGGGCTCGGAAAGACCTTTCTCTCCGCCTGTATCGCCAAGGTCGTTTCCGAAAAGGGTTATTCGGTTGTCTACGATACGGCGGTCAATATCTTCGCGGCCTTTGAGGCCGAAAAATTCGGGCTTGGCGATGTGGCCGAGGCCCGCGAAAAGACCCACCGCTACTTAAACTGCGACCTTCTCATAATGGATGACCTCGGCACCGAGATGCTGACAAGTATGGTCTCCAGCGCCCTTTACACTCTCATAAATACGAGGCTTGTATCGGGCAGAAAGACCGTGATAAATTCAAACCTCTCGCCCGAGGAGCTTGATAAGCGCTATCCGCCCCAGATAGTGTCGAGGCTCGAAGGGGAATACCTGCCCCTGATTTTTAAGGGGCGCGATATTCGCCTTATTAAGCGCGACATGATATAAGAAAGCGCAGGGGGGCTTGCCGCCTGCGCCTCCACTTTGCTGTTAAAGCCGTGTTGGAGAAAAACTCCTTTATGTTTACCCACTGTACCTGTTGTTTTAAAGCAGAGATGGCAGGCACCAACTGGTACCTGCCATCTTGTATGTTAACCTCTCTATTCCATCGAATTAAGTTGCCGGTATACGGCATTTCTTCGCGCGTTCTTACAGTATGTTCAGAACGATGGTGAGAACAACGAAAACAAGCCCTATCCACTTTGTCATCTTGGCAAGGCGGGCGTCGAGCGACTTGCTCTTGTTCTTGGACATAAAGGTTTCGGAAATGCCGCCAATGGCTCCCGAGAGTCCGGCCTTCTTGCCCGACTGGAGCAATACAATCAGTATAATGGCTATGGCGCTGAGAAGCTGAAGAATAGTCAAAACTATCGTCATTTAATTTACATTCCTTTCAAGCTGAAAGCGGCTTATTATTTTTCGTTATCGACGTGCCACAGTGCGGCATTGTTTTTCAGCACAGGACATGATAACATATACTGAAAATATTTTCAAGAGTTTTTTACAATTAGACGGGTGTAATATAAGTTTGCGCCAAAACCGCTGTGTTTAAACCGCTACCTGCCGGCTTTCGGGGCAGGCTGAACACCCCCGGTTACGGCCGCACCGTTGCGCCCGTATTGCACCTTAAGTTTACGAAAGGAAATGGCGAAAATGTATTTTGACACGCACGCGCATTATGACGATGAAGCCTTTGACGCCGACCGTGATTCTGTTATACAGTCGCTGCCCGGGGAGGGCGTTTCGCTGGTGTTAAACGCCGCAAGCGATTTAAACTCCTCTTTCAAGACTGTGGCTCTCGCCGAAAAATATCCGTTTTTCTATGCCGCCGTCGGCATTCACCCGCACGAGGCCTCCGGAATGAGTGACGAGACGCTTGAAAAGCTGCGCGCCCTCGCCTCAAACGAAAAGGTCGTGGCGATAGGCGAAATCGGCCTTGACTACCACTACAACTTCTCGCCCCGCGAGACGCAAAAGGAGGCTTTCAGGCTCCAGATGGCACTCGCGCAGGAGCTGAATCTGCCGGTTATTATCCACAACAGGGATGCGCATGAGGACAGCTTGGAGATAGTAAGGGCATTCCCGGGCGTGAGGGGCGTGTTCCACTGCTATTCCGGGAGCCTCGAGATGGCAAGGGAGCTTATAAAGCTCGGCTGGCACCTCTCCTTTGCCGGCCCCGTGACCTTTAATAACGCAAGAAAGGCCCCGGAGGTCGTGGCCGCCGTACCCGAGGAGAGGCTGATGATAGAAACCGACTGCCCGTATCTAGCGCCCGTGCCCCTGCGCGGGAAGAGAAACGATTCCAGGAACCTTAAATATATCGCAAAGCGCATAGCCGAAATCCGCGGCACGACTTTGGAGCACATCGCCGAAGTCACCATGCAAAACGGGATAAATTTCTTCGGTATCGAATAGTTGTTTAACGCAAGCTTTGACTTAATTAAATAAGGAGGATGCATAATGAAGAGAATTATGCTGGTCATTGTCGGGCTGCTTCCGTTTTTGATTGGATACCTGAAGATTAGCATCGTATCGGCAATCGATTATTACATCAATATGCAACCTCTAGCTTTGTTTGAATAGTTACGCTGGGGCCTATGGTGCTTAATCAGCTATATAATGTGCGGCTATGCGAAAAATGCAATGCAGGCAGTCTTTCTTATTAATTTGCCAGCACTTGTCGTGTTCATTCTCTGCATGGTTCAATTGCTTAGTTACGGTACATTTTGGGCCAATATGTTAGGTCGCGCGCCTCTAATCTTTTTTTCTCCGGTGCTAAATCTTTCGTTTGGCCTAGCATTGTGGAGCGAGCCATTTCTGCACGTTTTTGTTATAGCCTTTATACTGATGGTCGCCGCCTCCGCGTTAGGGTGTCTTATACGCAAAAGGCGCAGGCTGAAAAAACGAGGTATATACCTGAATAAAGCGGTTTGCCGATGAAAAAGTTGTGTTCTGGAAATAATTATGTTAACATAGCCTAAAACAGCTATTTACGCCGCCGTTCCGGTGCTGCAGGAAGCAGCAGGGCAGCGGCGAAGAAGCTGTTGCACGGCTATAAGCCGAAAAGGGGGAAATCCAATGGGTTCCAAGGCAAAGGTCGGTTTAAAACGGGTCCTGATAAATATCGGAATAACCATAGTGGTGGGCTTAATCTATTTCTATGTAAGGCTGCCCGCCATAAATCTGCATAACACTCAATTCTATTCCTTCATTTTTATCCTCGCGGCGGTATACTGCATCCTGACCGCGTTGTCAATGGGGATAATCAAATCCTCCAGCGACCCTAAGACGCTGTGGCGGGGGCTTAAGCAGTTTTGCCTTGTGCCGCTTATCATCTGCGGCCTTTTGGCGCTCATCTATATAGTTGGCTCGCTTATCTCAAGCCCGATTTTCCGAGCTTCGGCCTATACTAAACTATTGAAGATTGAGCAAAGCACCTTTGTCGAGGATGTAAAAGAGGTTTCCTACGACCAGATACCGATGCTGGACGAGGCCTCGGCGCTTAAGCTCGGCGACAGAAAGCTCGGCGAGCTTGCCGACATGGTCAGCCAGTTTGAGGTCGCGGACAATTACACCCAGATAAACTACAAAGGCCGTCCGGTCAGAGTGACACCTCTTAGGTATGGCGATTTGATTAAGTGGTTCAACAACCGCGCCAAGGGCCTGCCCGCCTACCTCATCATCGACATGGTGACGCAAAAGGTCGACGTGATTCGCCTTTCCGAGGGCATGAAATACTCCGACACGGAGCTGTTCGGTCGCAATATTTACCGCTATCTGCGCTTTAAATACCCCACCTTCATGTTTGACACCGCAAACTTTGAAATCGACGAAAACGGCACTCCATACTGGGTCTGCCCGAAACTCGAGAAGACCATAGGGCTTTTCGGCGGCACCGACATTAACGGCGCGGTGCTTGTCAACGCCATCACCGGCGAGAGCAGGTATTTCGAGGCAGGCGAGATTCCGACCTGGGTGGACAGGGTATACACCGCCGAGCTACTGATTCAGCAGTACGACTACTACGGAAGGTATGTTAACGGTTTTATAAACTCGATTTTCGGGCAGAGAGGTGTCACGCAGACCACCGACGGCTATAACTACATCGCCATAAATGACGATGTATATATGTATACCGGCATTACCTCTGCCGGCTCGGACGAGTCGAATATCGGCTTTATCCTCGCAAACCAGCGCACCAAGCAGACGACTTATTACAGCATAGCGGGCGCCGAGGAGTATTCAGCGATGTATTCCGCCCAGGGCGTTGTGCAGGATTTGGGCTACAAGTCGACATTCCCGCTGCTTCTTAATATCTCCTCGCAGCCGACCTACTTCATGGCGCTGAAGGACGGCGCGGGGCTTGTCAAGGCCTACGCGATGGTCAATGTCCAGCAGTATCAGATAGTCGCGACCGGCCCTACAGTAGCGGCCTGCGAGAAGAACTATCTTGATTTATTGACGCAGCACGGCATTATAAGCAAGGAGGCCGCCGAGCAGTACAGTGAAAGTGGCACGGTTGCCGAGATTCGAACGGCGGTCCTCTCGGGCACCTCATATTATTATGTGCGCCTTGAAGGCAGGGGCCATTACTACGTTATATCTGCGGCAGACAGCGAGGAAGTTGTCATCATAAATGAGGGCGATTCCGTGACCGTTGAATATACGGGTACCGAGGGCAGCCTCAGACCTGCCCATAGAATAACGAGAGACTGATGGAACTGAAGTTTGTCGCAAGCGAAAAGGACGAGGGCAGGGAGCTCCTGCGCGTTTTGCGTGGCGATATGGCGCTCTCAGCCGGGATCGTAAGAAAACTTAAAGCTCGGGGCGGGATTTTTGTAAACTCCCGCCCCGCCTTTACAAACCACAGGCTCTCCCCCGGCGACGTGGTTACCTGCAAATTAGACCTCGCGGAAGAGAGCTCGGACATCGTGCCGGAGCGCGGAGAGGTTGACATAATATATGAGGATGAGTGGCTGCTCGCCGTCTGCAAGCCCTCAGGACAGCTGTCGCACCCCTCGCGGGCGAGGTACACGGGCACCTTGGCAAACTACGTCTCCGGCTACCTCGGCGGTGTCTGCCACGCTGTGAACAGGCTCGACCGCGACACCTCGGGAATAGTGCTGTTTGCCAAATCCTCATACGCCAAGGCGAGGGCGGCGGAAGCTTTAAGGCAGGATTCGGAAAAGGAGTACCTCGCGCTTGCATACGGCAGCTTTGAGCATAAAGAGGGCACAATCGACGCGCCGATAAAAAGGCTCCGTGAGCGGGACATGCGCCGCAGCGTTCGCGGGGACGGCGAGCGGGCGGTCACGCATTACAGGGTGCTAGGGGAGCACATCTGCTTCGGAGAGATGGTAAGCGCTTTAAAACTGAAGCTTGAAACGGGAAGGACGCACCAGATAAGGGTGCACTGCGAGTATCTGGGGCATCCGCTCTTAGGCGATGTGCTGTATTTTACGCCCGAGTCCCGGGCTCTTTCTGAAAAATTGGGGATAAACGCCCAGGCGCTGCACGCCTTTCGACTTTGCTTTGGCAATCCCTTTACGGGAGATAGGCTGGAGCTAAGCTGCCCATTGAAGCGTCCGGAGCTCCGCCCGTATTTTGAAAATGCCGTCTGAATTTCTAGATTTATGGCTTGACAGAATGGGTGGGTGATTGTATAATCATAAAGCTGTCTGATGTGGCCCAGTAGTTCAGTTGGTTAGAACGCCAGCCTGTCACGCTGGAGGTCGACGGTTCGAGCCCGTTCTGGGTCGCCAACCTCTGGCGGCCAAGCTGCCGGAGGAATATGCTGTTATAGCTCAGGAGGCAGAGCACATCCTTGGTAAGGATGAGGTCGGCAGTTCGAATCTGCCTAACAGCTCCAA
>DUPK01000047.1 GCA_012838345.1 Clostridiales bacterium
TAATTGCCAGAGTAGTATAGCACGCCGGGCAGAAAAAGTCATCAGGCTGTACACGCCAAAAATACAGTTTTATTTAAGACGTTTACAACGAAGTTAAAAAGTTGTATAATATTCCAGTAATTTAAGGTTCCGAGGGAGCAAATCATGAAATTCAGCGATATGGTTTATGAACGCATTGATATAGATAAGACAAAGGCGGCTCTTCTCGACTGCATATCGCGCCTTGAGCGCGCTGAGAGCCTCGAGGAGGCCGACGGTGTTTTTCTTGAGGTTGAAAAGCTGTCTTCAAGAGTAGACACGATGTACTCGCTTGCCTATGTGCGGCATGAGATAAATACCGAGGACGAATTCTACAGCGCCGAGAACGACTTCATGGACGAAAACCTGCCGCTGCTTCAGGAGAGCGTACAACAGTGGTCCGTGGCGCTGCTCAAATCGAAGTTCCGCCCGCAGTTTGAGGAGAAGTACGGCAGACTCATGTTCTCGAACATCGAGATTCAGCTTAAAACCTTCTCCCCCGAAATCGTGCCGGAGCTTCAGGAGGAAAACAAATTAACCACCGAATACACAAAGCTCATAGCCTCGGCGCAGATACCCTTTGAAGGCGGGGTTTACACCTTATCCCAGCTTGCCCCCTTCAAGCAGGACCCCGACGACACAAGGAGGCTGAAAGCCTGGGAGGCCGACGGCCGGTTTTACATGAAAAACGGCGAAAAGCTCGACGAGATATACGACAGGCTCACCGCCTTGCGTGACCGCATGGCGAAAAAGCTCGGTTACGAGAATTTTATACAGCTCGGCTATTACCGGATGAACCGCAACAGTTATGACAAAAACGAGGTCGAAAAGTTCCGCGCGGCCGTGAGAAAATACCTTGTTCCGCTGGCGGCAAAGATATATGAAGAGCAGGCCGGGCGAATCGGCAAGCCCTACCCCTTAAGCTATGCCGACACCGCGCTCGAGTTCAGAAGCGGAAACCCGAAGCCCCAGGGCGCGCCCGAAGACATTTTGGCCCAGGGCAGGAAGTTTTACCACGAGCTATCCGAGGAGACCGCGGAATTTATCGACTTCATGTACGAGGGCGAGCTTCTCGATGTCCTGAGCCGCAAGGGCAAGGCGGGGGGCGGCTTTTGTATTTCTCTGCCCGATTACAGGGCGCAGTTTATTTTTGCAAACTTCAACGGGACCGCGCACGACGTGGAGGTCATAACTCACGAGGCGGGCCATGCCTTCGCTGGCCACATCTGCCGCGACATCGTGCCGATGGAAAACCGCCAGCCCACGCTTGAGGCCTGCGAGGTTCACTCGATGACGATGGAGTTTTTCGCCTGGCCCTGGGCCGAGGGCTTTTTCGGGCAGGACACGAAGAAATTCCTCTACAGCCATCTCTCCGGGGCGCTGACGTTCATCCCCTACGGGACGATGGTGGACCACTTCCAGCATCTAATCTACGAAAGGCCGGAGATGACGCCCTCGGAGCGCCACGAGGTCTGGAGAGAGCTTACGGGCGTTTACATGCCCTGGATAAGGCTCGGCGAGATTCCCTTCTATGGCGACGGGCACGCCTGGCAGCGGCAGATGCACATCTACGAGCGCCCGTTCTACTATATTGATTACTGTCTTGCGCAGACGGTGGCGCTGCAGTTCTGGGCACTTATGCAAAAAGACATGAAGGATGCCTGGAATCGTTATATGGCCCTTGTTAGGCTCGGGGGCACGAAGACTTTTACGGAGCTTGTCGCGGCCGCGGGGCTTGACACGCCCTTTGGAGAGCGCGCGCTTGAGACCGTTGCAAAAGCGGCCGGAAAATGGCTTGACGGCGTTGACGTCTCTTCGTACTAAAAGCAGCCTAAGCCTGAGATTTCAATCGTAAAGGGGTCTTTGTATGACTGACAAGAATGATAAGTTTGACTTAAAAAGAGTCTTTATATTAGTCACTGCCGCAGCTCTTATTCTGACTATGTGCCTGACTATATTTGCCGCCTGCAATAGGAAAGAGCCCGAAATCATAGAGCCCCCGGCTCCCCTGGTCGTAGCCTTTGATGGCTTTGACGGGAACTTCAATCCCTTCACCGCCGAGTCGGAAAACGATTTGGCAGTTGTCGAAATTACGTGCGCTAAGCTCCTTACAACGGACAGGTCGGGAGCCATTGTTTACAACGCCGCCGAAGGCGAGACCGTTTTTCTGGACGGCAAAACCAACATGTACAAGGGGATAGCCAGCTTATCCATAAACCGCGACAGCGAGGACAAAACCGTTTACACCTGGAAGCTGCGCGAGGACCTTAAGTTCAGCGACGGCCACCCCCTCACCGCCGACGACGTCATATTTACATATTACACCCTTCTTGACCCGAAGTATGACGGGCCTTCAAAGCTGAGTTCTGTTGACATCGTCGGGCTTCAGGAGTACCGCACGCAGACCACGCCCAGGATTTTCAACAAGTATCTTTCGCTTTCAGAAGCCATATATAACGCCGGAGAGGACCACGTCTGGACCGGCGAGGAGGCCTGGAGCCGGGAGATGCAGACCTTCTTCTGGGAGAATCTTCGCAAGATTTGGCTTGAGGACATAAGGGCCATCGTCGATTACGTCTCCGAAAAGTACACAAGCTATGCCCCGCAGTACATCGGCTTCTCCGCCGGGGAGACCGCTGCCCGGGAAGAGCTGAGGGTCGTGCTCGCGATGGCTGTATGGGGCTTTGGGAGCTTTGAGAAGGTAAGCGCGATTGCAAGAGTCGACGAAGACGGCAACCCTATGGTGGGTGCAAACGGAGAGTATATACTCGCTCCGGAGGGCGAAGAGGGTGTAGAGGTCAAAGTTTGGGCGAGGGACGAAAACGGAAACTATATTTTCACGGGCAAGTATACGGACAAAACCTGGGATTTGGCGAGCAGCTTCCCGACCATCGAGGACTACTACAACGAGTGCTACGCGGCCTTTGACGGAGACCCCGTCAAGTATTGGGAGACCTCAGGCGTGGACGATACCGATGTCTACAAGTCAGCGCAGTCGGCCTTTATCCTGGAATGGGGGCCGAAGGACAGGGCCCTCGCGGGCAAGGGCATTGCGAACATCGAGGGCATAAAGAAGCTTGACGATTACACGGTTGAAATCACGACAAACGGCTATTCGGACACCGACATATATACTCTGGGCGTCACGGTCGCCCCACTGCATCACTACGGCAACGAGAGCAAGTACGACTACGAAAACAACAAGTTCGGCTTCGACTTCGGGAATGTCTCCCGCGCCGTGTCGAAGTACATGGTACCGCTTGGCGCCGGGCCGTATAAGTTTATCAAATACGAGGACGGCGTCGTATACTTCGAAGCCAACGAGCACTATTTCAGGGGCGCCCCGAAGATTGCGGAGCTGCAGTTTAAGGTCATGGACGATGCAGAGGTAATCTCGGGGGTACAGAACGGGGCGGTGGACATAGCCTCGCCCGCCTTCAGCGCCGAGCTTGTCGATAAAATCAAAGCCGTAAACTCAAACGGAGAGCTGAGCGGGGACATCATAAGCACAATTACGGTTGAAAACCCCGGCTACGGCTATATCGGAATTAACGCCGATACGGTCAACGTGGGTGGGGTGCCCGACGGCGAGGCCTCCTTAAACCTGCGCAAATCCTTTGCGGTGCTCTTTGCCGTGTACAGGGATGAGAGCATCGAAAGCTATTACGGCGAGAGGGCTAAAGTAATCGACTATCCCCCCGCGAGCAGCCTGTGGCAGCCCCCGGAGCCCGGCAGCGAAGACTACGCGCCCGCATTTTCAAGGGACATACACGGTGAGCCCCTCTATGTGAAGGCGCTGCCGCAGTTCACCGTAGCGGACAACGAGATCCCCTCCGTTTCCATGGCGCGCGAGGAGAAGTACAATGTGGCGCTCACTGCCGCGGTGGAATACCTCAAGGCAGCCGGCTACACCTGGAACGAGACCGCCGGGAAGTTTACGCTTGCCCCGGTCGGCGCAAAGCTCGAATATGAGGTGCTTGTACCCGGCTCCGGCGAGGGTGACCATCCTTGCTTTAATATCTGCACTTCGGTAAAGAGTGCTCTTGAGAAAATCGGAATTACTCTTACAATAGAGGATATGTCAAATACCGATAAGTTCTGGGAAAAGCTCAAGTCCGGCACCCATGAAATGTGGTGCGCCGCCTGGGAGTGGGATTCGATAATCGGACCCGATTTGTACGAAATGTATCACAGCTCGAGCATCGCCGGGGTGGGCGGCTCCGGCTCGAACTTCTACTACATCCAGAACGGCCAGCTTGACGACCTAATCGTACAGATGCTAAAGAAGGGAAGCGATTCGGTGAGGAGAGACGCATACAAGCGCTGTATCGAAATCGTCACCGAGTGGGCCATCGAGATACCCGTTTATCAGAAGCACAACTGCTTCATATTCAGCACCGAGCGCATAAATCTTAACACTTTAACGCCGCATCCCACCTGCTGCTGGGATTGGATGAATGACATAGAGCTTCTGGAAAAGCTCCCTGTTTACGCTCAAAAGCAGTAAAATTATAGGGTGTGTCTCAGTGAGGCACACCCCGCTTGCTTCTTAATAATTGTCGGGATACGCTAAAGCTGTATCCCGATATTTTTTATCGGAAAGGCGCATTATTGGCAGCGTATAGGGAAAGCGGCGAGCTTAGATAAAGCATGCTACTTAGGCGCACAAAGCGCCGGGAACAGCTCCGCGGCGGGCGGGAGAGGCTCTTTCGGACAGAACACTGCGCTTCCGGCGAACAGGGCATTTAGGTATTTTGTCTTGAGCGCCGTTGCGACATATGCTTTCTGTTCGGGTGTAAGCTCGTCGGTACATATGAGCCTTTCTCCTGCGCGTATGTAAGATACGGTCCTGATTTTTGTTTGCGCCATTACCTCACCCCCCTTAAGTCTATGAGTCCAGGGGTTGTCCGCTTGACAATCCTATCGCCAGTTTCCGCTCACTCCCCGGCATATTTCTGTTATCAAAAACCCTGACAAGCGGAAAGGAATATGCCCGCCGCCCGGACTGTATAATTAACTGCGGCAATAAGTATGGCAAAGCTTGCTTACATGGGGTGTGACACTATGGACAATCTGAAGCTGAAAATCGCCTTCGGCTATATTCGCGAGAGCACTGACGACCAGCTTGAGTTCTCCCCGGAGGCGCAGCGCAGGGCTCTATTAAAATACGCCGCCGAGCACGGCTACATACTGGACGGGCAGAACATATTTTGCGACGGGGGCATATCGGGGCGAAACGCCCAGAAACGCCCGGAGTTCCAGCGCATGATTGCAAAGGCGAAATCAAAGGAGCACCCCTGCGACGCCATACTTGTCTGGAAATTCTCCCGTTTTGCGCGCAACCAGGAGGAGAGCATCGTCTACAAGTCCATGCTGAAACGTGACGGCGTTGAAGTAATAAGCGTTACAGAGCCGGTTGCCGACGGCCCCTTCGGCTCCCTCATCGAGCGCATAATCGAGTGGATGGACGAATACTACTCCATCCGTCTGGCCGAGGAAGTGAAAAAAGGCATGACGGAAAAGGCCCGGCGCGGCGGCCTTCAGACCTCTCCGCCCTTCGGCTACCGCGTGGAAAAAAAC
Organism: Clostridiales bacterium; assembly: GCA_012838345.1. Taxonomy (GTDB): domain Bacteria; phylum Bacillota; class Clostridia; order Oscillospirales; family Oscillospiraceae; genus DUPK01. The sequence goes on from DUPK01000047.1 coordinate 5,599, forward strand.
ATGCTGGTCATAGAGCCGGGAGAGGCCGCCATTGTAATGGAAATTTTCAACAGATTCCTGGCCGGGGAGGGCCCTTACCCCATTGCCAAATGGCTGAACGAAATGGGTGTCACCACCCGCCGGGGCAAGGCTTTTGAAAACCGCACGATAGAGTATATCCTGCGAAATCCCGCTTATACCGGCAAGCTCCGCTGGAACCCAAGAGGCAGAACGCGCAGGGACTTTAACAACGAAAACATCATCCTCTCGGACGCAGGGCACGAGCCTATAGTCACAACAGAAGTGTGGGAGGCTGCGCAAAAGCGTCTGGACGAGGTGAAGTTCCAGTGGGGGCACAAGGCTCGCCCTCCGACGGAGCTAAAGGACTGGCCCAGCGGGCTTGTCAGGTGTTCATCTTGCGGCGCAACCCTTGTTTTCTCCAAGCCGCACTATTATAAGTGCAACGGTTACGCAAAAGGGCGCTGCAAATCCTCCCAGCACATAAGTGCCGCGCTGCTGAAGGAAGCTATCACCGAAAGGCTACTTACCGACCTCGTCGGAGCTTCTGCGCTGAATGTAAACATCATATACAAAGAAAAACGTGGCGATAACATCGCTGCGCTCAAAACCCGTTTGGAGAATTTGGAACGAAAAAAGCTGCGCCTTAGGGAAGCGTTTTTAAGCGGGGCGGACACCGTCGAGGAATACAAAAAGTGGAAGGACGCAATCGACGCCGACATATCGGCCCTGACGGAGCGGCTAGAGGCAGCAATAAGCGAGGCGCCATCCGGTGAAGCCGTTTCCAGATTAAAAGGCTCGATAAGCAGGGCTCTTGAGACGCTTTCCTCCCCTATCAGCACAAAGGAGCAAAAAAACTTGGCCGCCCGCTCCATAATCGGGAAATGCACATATGACAGGGAGGCCAATCTGCTGTCCATCGAATACCGCGATATTTTTATGCTTCAATCATAGCCTTATGGAGTCCGGCCCGCCGTACTGGGTAATAATCACTTTTGCCATCCTTGGGTCGGGCTTTTTGATTTTCACCGGAAACTCAAGTTTCTTATCATAAATCCACATTTATCCGTTCTCCCCCGCCAAATCAAAATTGAAGCTGTACTGCCAGGGCCAGGGCTCGTCAATCCACTGCCAGGGCAGCCTGCTTGTGTTGTTCGCCGTCAGCATGCCGAACATGCGCTCATATTCTTCTCTGACCGCTTTTGCCTCTTTAACCACTGAATTGTAGATATTCAGCGCCTCGGCGTCGCGCGGATGCGTGTTCAGGTACAGCTGAAGGTCTATTAAGTAAAAGTCCAGTGCTGTGAGCTTCTTAAGCAGTTCGTCTCTATTCATCTTTCATTTCCCTCATTTTCTTCCAGTATATGTCATACAGTCCTGACAAGGCTGGGAAAATTGTCCCTTTCATTAAGGCTGTCATCGGTGCAAAGGTCCTGCAGAACTTCTGAATCGGCACATATGCATGCGCCAGCTTCACGTCTTCTATTGTCGTTTCCTGGGGGATACAACTTTCGTCGGTAAACCCGGGTTCGTTAACTTTGACCATGTAACTATCTCCTTCTTTTTTGCCTTATGGCTTTATACTTCATAGTATGTTGTTCTTCCATGGGTTGACAGTAATGCGCCCAGCAAAATGCCAAGCCTTCGCCGCGATTTATTGAAATCTTATCCCCCCGGGAGGCTTGTTAACAGACTTTGTCCGTGTTAATTTAATGGTGCTTAGAAAAGATATGAGGAGACAGTTGTGGATAAAGTTAAAGTAGCCGCTTTTTTCGATAAGTTGGCGCCCGACTGGGATCAAAACTGCAAGCATGACAAGGACAGGATACGCAGGATACTCGACCTTGCGGGAGTAGAGAGCAATTTAGCCGTTCTGGACGTCGCCTGCGGCACGGGTGTCCTTTTCCCCTTCTACCTTGAGCGAAACGTGGCAAAGATAACCGGGGTTGACCTTTCCCCCCGCATGATTGAAAGGGCTAGGGAGAAGTTTAACGACCCGCGCATCGAGTTTATCGCGGGAGATGTGGAGCAGCTTGCCCTCTCCGGCTTTGACCGCTGCGTAGTCTATAACGCCCTTCCCCATTTTGAGGACTCCTCGCGGCTTATAAAAACCTTAAGCGATGCTCTGAAGCCGGGCGGCAGGCTCACCATCGCGCACGGCGAGAGCAGGGATAAAATCAACGAAAGGCATACGCACGGTGCAAGCGAGGTATCCTTAAGCCTTATGCCCGCGGATGAGCTCTCGCTCCTCTTTGCGCCCTTCTTCTACGTCGACGTCCTTGTGGACGGGGATATTTACGCAGTATCCGGTATAAAAAAGTGAATGGAGTTAGCTTGATATGACTAAGACAAAAAACCTTACAATATCGGCCATGTTTGTGGCTCTCTGCATAGTTTTGCCTATGGCCTTTCATTCCGTTGCAAACGCAGGGCAGGTCTTCCTTCCGATGCACATCCCGGTTCTGCTGTGCGGGATGATTTGCGGCTGGCCCTACGGCCTTGCCTGCGGTGTTCTCGGTCCGTTACTCTCAAGCCTTATGACGGGCATGCCTCCGATGGCGATACTTCCCGGCATGATGTTTGAGCTTGCAGCCTACGGCTTTGTAACCGGCCTTCTCTCCCGGAAGATTAATACTGGCAATAAAATTCTCGACCTGTATATACCGCTTGTCTGCGCAATGCTTTTAGGGCGCCTGCTCCTTGGAATACTAAACGCCCTCATCTTCCGCGCGGGCAGCTACACGCTTGACATCTGGCTCACGGCCGCGTTTGTGACCTCCCTGCCGGGAACAATCATCCAGCTTATCATCGTCCCGGCTATTGTTTTTATGCTGAGAAAGGCAAGGCTCATTACATATCCCGTTTAAATCACAGATTAGGGGCCGCAGCGGTTTTCGTTTCGCTGCAGCCCCTTTATTTTTCACCTTAAACCCAAAAAGAGGCGCAGGGCGAATTCACCCTGCGCTCGTTATTCGCCTGCGGACTTTCCAGTATTGCCCCGGAAAGGACAGCCAGGGTAATATGCCTCTCGGTAGTGGCTTTGAGCAAGTGCCTGCATAAAAGTCAGGCCTCGGCGGTTTGAAACGGTCCTAGGGCGAATCATTCTTCCTGCACTCGGGGCAGTAGCCGTAAATATCCAGCTTATGCCCCTCTATCGAAAAGTCAGTCTTTTTTGCCAAATCCTTTTCAAAATCTCCGAGCGGGCAGCTGCCTATGGCGAGTATCTTTTTGCATCCAAGGCAGAGCAGATGGTGCCTGTGCACCATGCGGTTGTACTCGTAGAGGCTCTTCCCCCCGGTTATGTTGAGCTTCTGGAGCATGTTGTTGCTGGTGAGTACGTCCAGTATTCGGTAGACGGTCGAGAGATTTGCCGGCATCTCCCTCGCCTTAAGCTCCATAAAAATCTCCTCCGCGCTGAGCGGCTGCTGGCTCTGTTCAAGAATGCTTAAAACGGCTGCACGGTGCCTGGTTCTCCTAAGCCCCTTTTGCGCAAGGTCGTTATCGAAATCCCTATCCTTCACCTTTCCACCACCCGATTTACGAATTTGTCCGCCCGGACAGATTTTTTCTTTTTAACGCATTGCTTATATAGTTTACGGCATACGTGAGGAGATAGCAAAATGCCGAAAGAATGACAATCGCCGCACCCGAGGCGATGTTGAGTTCAAACGAAATCCAAAGCCCCGCAATGCAAAATACGCAGCCGAGCAAAATGGAGCAGATAATGCGCTTCTTAAAATCTGCCGTCAGCAATCCCGCCGTTGCCGTGGGGGCGGTGAGCAGGGCAAGGGCCAGAATAATGCCGACTACCCGAATCAGGGCGACCACCGTCATTGATATAAGAAGCAGAAGCAGGTATTCAAAGAAGGCTGTCTTAAGCCCTAATACTAAGGCAAATTCCTCGTCAAAGATGTAGGCCTTCCAATTGTTATATAGACTTACCACAAGCAGCGTCACAACGGCGGTGATGCCGGCTATGAGGCGCAGGTCCGTTTTCGTGACCGACAGGATATTGCCGAAAAGATAGGAGCTTAAATCCGGCGGATAGCCGGGCATGAGCGCGATAAACAGTATCCCGAGCGCCATTCCCAGCGACCAGAAAAGGCCGATTACAACGTCCGAGCGCTCCCCGCCCTTCCTTTTTATATAACCTATACCCAGCGAGGCAAGGAGCGAGAATATAAAGGCGCCTATTATCGGCTCGAAGCCCAGAAGATAGCCTAGCCCCACGCCGCCGTAGGATGTGTGCGCTATGCCCCCGCTCATCATAACGAGCTTCTTCTCGACGATTATGACGCCGACAATGCCGCAGACGATGCTGGCGAGTATCCCCGAGGCAAGCGCATATTGCAGAAATCTGTATTTAAAGAGGGCCTCAATCATTTTTCCCACGCTCCCCCGGATGCTTTTTCTCCCCGCCGTCGGTAAGGCCGTGTGCAAGCAGGTCTACTTCGCAGCCGTAAAGGCTGCTCACAATCCTTTGCGACAGCTTCGGCTCCCCGTGATAGATAAGACTGCCGTTTAAGCAGGCGAGCCTGTGCACCTTCGACGAGACGGCAAGCAAATCGTGCGTCACCAGAATTATCGTCATAGTCCTGCTCAGCTCCTCTATCAGGGAATAGATTTGGTCGCGGGAGGCCGCGTCGACGCTCGCGGTCGGCTCGTCAAGAAGGAGCAGGGAAGGCTTTACGGCCAGCGCCCTCGCTATGAGCATTTTCTGAAACTGCCCGCCCGAGAGCTCCGAGATTCTCCGCGCCTTCAGTTCCCGCAACCCAACCTTTTCAAGTAGCGCTTCCGCTATCTCCCTGTCCTCGCGGGAATAACGGAAAAACGGGGATATTCCCTTTTTCATACGGCCGGTCAAAACGACCTCGAACACCGTTATTGGAAAGCGTCTGTCAATCGAATTTAGCTGCGGCACATAACCGACATGCGCCCTGCTTTTCGAGGGCTTGTCCCCGAAGACCCGGACCGTCCCCGAGGACACCGGAACCAGTCCCAAAATGGTCCTCAGCAGCGTGGATTTCCCCCCGCCGTTTGGGCCGAGGAGCCCTAAATACTCGCCCTGCTCGACCTCAAGGCTTACATTGGTAAGGGCGGGGGTCTGCCCGTAGTACACGGACAGGTTTTCTATATTAACTGCAAGGCTCATTGCATAACCTCCGCCATCAGTCCGGCCATAGCCCTTAAATTGTCTATATAGTCGGCAGCAAGGGGCGAAAGCTGTATTGTCTTGCCCCCAATCTCCTCAGCAAAGGCTCTGGCCTGGCTTGCGTCAATCTCCTCCTGGTAGAATATCGCCCTGATGTCCTCTCTTTTTGCAAGGTCAATCATTTCGGCGAGATGTTTTGGGGTGGCCTCTTTCCCCTCTTCCTCCAGCGAAAACATTGTAAGGCCGTAGTCCTGCGCGAAGTACCCGAAGGCTGGGTGGTAGACTATAAACTTCCTGTTCTCTACGCCCTCAAGCGCCGAGGAAATCTCCCAGTCGAGCTCCTCAAGCTTATTTATGTATTCCGCGGCGTTTTTCTCATAAATCTCCTTGTTATCGGTATCAAGCTCGCAAAGCTCGCGCGCTATCGCCTCGACCATCACCATTGCCCTTTTCGGAGAGAGCCAGATATGCGGGTCCCTGCCGCCAGTCTCGAAGTTTATATCGGGGTAAACGGCGGCTACCTCGTCGTGGAGCGGGACGGTTTTCACATTCTCCACGTCCCGGATAAAGCTTCCCGACTCCGCCGGGACGCCGATGGTAAAATATAAGGAGGCTTTACTAAACTGCTCCATCTGCTGCGGGGTCGGCTCGTAGCTCTCCGGGCTGCTTCCGGGAGGAACGAGCGTGATGACCTCGGCAAGCTCCCCGCATACCGCCTTTGCGAAGGTCTCCTGGGGCACTATCGTCACCGCTATAATCGGCTTTTGATTCTCTCCGCTTTCCTCTCCCTGCTCGCCGTCAGGTTCCTGCAGCTTGCCGCAGCCGGCCGGCATGAGAAAGCAGAGCACTGTCAAAAAAGCCGCTAAGGCTCGGGGCAACAGTCTGGTTTTCATATCAGGTCTCCTTATCAATGCAAATGCAAACCTTTTGCATTTATTTTATGCCAGGATTTATGCTTTGTCAATGACTGCCATTTATGAATTTCTACGCAATAGGGCAGAATATATTCAGAAAAAAGGTTGACAATCTGTAAAAGGCCTGATATACTACTTTGGCGTTCCAAAGACAGCAGGGGGCTTTAAGCCGTAATATTCCTGCCGAGGAGCTGGTCTGAAACTTTATTTTAGGCAGCTTTGTACCCTCGTGTCTTTTTGGACAGGGGGTTTTTTATTTTGGACGCCGATAAATTACTCGGAGGTGAAGAAACAGTATGCCTAATGCAAAAGTGCTGAGCGAGAAACAGGCAATAGTTGAGAGTCTTGCCGAAAAGCTGAAGAACTCCTGTGCCGGTGTTCTAGTCGATTATTCCGGAACCAATGTGACCACCGACACGGAGATGCGCCGCGCCATGCGCGCCGCCGGTGTTGAATATATGGTTGTCAAGAACACCCTCACCAGATTTGCGGCAAACAAGGTCGGCTTCGAGGAGCTCGACCCCTACCTTAACGGCCCGACAGCTCTCGCCGTCAGCGCGACTGACCCGGTGGCACCCGCAAAAATCATTAACGAATACGCCAGCAAAAAGGACAGCACAATCAAAATTAAGATTGGCTTTGTCGACGGCAAGATTGTTTCCGCAAAGGAAATCAAGGCTCTCGCCGATCTCCCGCCGAAGGAAGTCCTTATGGCACAGGTCCTTGGCACTATGATCGCTCCGATAAGCGGTCTTGCAAACGTTCTCAACGCAAACATCCGCGGCCTTGCCGTTGCTCTCAACGCAATCGCCGAGAAGAAATCCGCATAACACACATACTAAAACTAAATCTAAAACTATTTGGAGGTAAATAAAATGGCTAGCGAAAAAATCACCGCTCTTATCGAAGAAATAAAGAATCTTACAGTTCTCGAGCTCTCCGAGCTTGTACATGCACTTGAAGAGGAGTTCGGCGTCTCCGCCGCCGCTCCCGCAGCCGTCGCAGTCGCCGCTGCTCCCGCCGCCGCTGCTCCCGCTGCCGAGGAGAAAACCGAGTTTGACGTCGTCATGACAAACTTCGGCGCCGAGAAGATTAAGGTCATCAAGGTTGTCCGTGAGATTACCGGTCTCGGCCTCGCCGAAGCCAAGGCCCTTGTCGAAGGCGTACCCGCCAAGATTAAGGAAGGCCTGTCCAAGGAAGACGCCGAGGCCCTCAAGGCTAAGCTCGTTGAGGTCGGCGCTACTGTTGAGCTGAAGTAATTTAGCGTAAGGGCATACAAAAAAAGCCGCAGGTATCCTGCGGCTTTTTTGCGTCTTTGCCCACCCTCCCGGGTGGAAGGGCCGCCGCTTATTCAAGGCAGTGGCGGCACCTCGGAAGTAAAACGACGGCAGCCCTTTAGTTTACATACCTCTATAGAGTGGTGACGAATCTGACCGAATACAGGTCGCACATAATGCGGGCGCGGGTCACAAGGTCCTCAAGAACGAAGTAGTTAACCCCCACCTCTCTCAGAACGCCCGTCTTATCCAAATAAAGCCCCGTGGAGATGGCAAATTCCGCTCTGACGCTCTTTCCGATAAGCGTTTTCAGGTACCCCGCTATATACTCTCTGTCCATTACCGGGGGCGGGCCCTGTTCGAAGGCTATTGGCGGCATGGAAAACTCGCCTCTTGCGCCCTGCGTCATCGGGGCGCCCTGCGCCATCGGGACGTCCTGGGGCGTCGGGTTTGACATCTGTGCGGGCATGGTCTGTTTCTTTGCTTGCGCGCTCTGAACGCCGGCCTTGTTTACATTATCAAGGTTTACGAAATAATCGCCCCTTGTGGCCTGTGGCATCTGGAAGCTGTCCTGATTTGACATATGCATCGGCATAGTCTGTTTCTTTGGCTGCGCGCTCTGGGCGCCCTGAGTGCCCGGTGCGTTTGACGCGCCCTGCACGTTGTCGCCGTATGTACCTATGTTCGGCATGGTTCTTACGGGCATGGTGTCCATATAAAACTGCTCGTTTGCCATCGGGTTTGACCTTTGCTGCATATTCGTATTTTCCACTTTATTGTCCGTCCAATTCATAGTATTTTTGTTCATAGATTTCAACCACCCAGTTCATATTAAGTATCAGCGTAAGCCTCAGTGGGATTGTAAAAGCAATGCTGATTTATTCTTGTGTACCAGTAGCCTGTTCTGTTATAGGGGAAGAAGTTCGGGCATTTCGGATTGAAGGGGTTCATATACCAAAGGCAATCCCCGCCTACGCCCGTAAAAATATTGCCGCCTATTGCCCAGTCGGCGACTCTGTAATGGATGGGTTCGGGGGTCGCCACCCACACGTTCTGCGGGTTGGGCTCGCCGTAAACCTTCGTCATCATGCAGGTAAACTGATAGGGCTGCTCCATAACTCTGCGCAGGTCGCCCTGATTTACCCTCTGGTACTCCCCGTAAGGCACGCGCACCCTATTCATAATTACGGTCGCCACAGCCTTCATACCGTCTTCTCCTTCGCCCCCCGCTTCGCACTTTAACATTCTTGCGAAAAGCTCTCTGGTGTCCACCGCCATCACCTCAATAACACTATATTCTTCCCCCGCTCCTTTGCTACATCGAAAATGTGGTAAGGGCCCTGATTGGTTTAATTTAGCTGCCGGACATAAAAAGTAAGGCCCACAGAGCACAAAGCGCCCTGTGGGCCGGTGATTTCAAGCCGGTGTTATTCCGAGTCCACGCCCTCGGCAAAGTCCAAGACTTCGGAGCTTTTCAGCGTTACCCCTCCGTCCATGTCGAAGCCGTCTTCCTCCGGCCAGACTCTGTTTGTGGCGGTCGGAGAAGCTGAGTTTGCAGCTTTTCCGCCCGGCCTGGCCTTGTTTTTCTGTCTTGTTTTTTTATCCAGGATCACCCTTTTTACAAACTCCTCGTCCTGGGGAGACTTGTTGGGGTACTTGTGAATATAATTAAACCTGCTCATAGCTCACCCCACGTACCGGCCATTTTGCTCATTTCGGAGCTTATCATCTTCTTTACCATCTGGCCGCCTATTGGGCCGCCCTGTTCCCCGTTTACTCTGGACGGCAGGTCGCCCTTGTAATGGTCGTTGTTCTCTTTTATATATTGAAGCCTGCCAATTTCTGTTGCGGCCTCAATTTTAAGCTGCTTTAGCTTTTCCTTTATTTCTCTTCTGCTCATTTTATCCTCCTTCGGTCACTGTTTGACCTGTTTTAGTATTTATCCTGCTGCTATTAATATGCGCAAGGCCAAAAATTATAAAAAGCCGCGGTCCCTGTTGAGACCACGGCCTTTGCTGCTTTTTTAATTGCCGTTACATTAATTTAACAGTATAGTAAATTGCGGATACGAAAAGAAATCCCGCAAAAACGACCATAACCGGATAAAATATGGGAGGCCCGAATATGAGATATATTCCGAACAGGAGGAGAGTCAGGCCGTAGGTGATAAAAAGCGACAGGTATGAGGTCCTCGGCGGGAACACTCTCAGTCTCCACTCCCCTTTTCCTAAAACCCCCTTGTTCTTCATCGCGAAGAAAGTCACTATGGCGGTAGCCAAAATGAACAGGGAAACGCCGAACATCACGTACAGGTGCTTATAGTAGTTTATGTAGTATACGCGTCTTGTTATCCAGATGGTGAAAACCCCGAGCGCCGAGAGGAGAAAGGTCATAAAAAACTCCGGCTGGTATATCAGATAGCTGATGTAAAGCAGCAGAATGACAGGGCAGGCGATGCAGCCTATCTTGAGCGTCAGCAGACCGTATAAGTTTACAAGGCGCAAAAACACAGCGCATCCGAACAGAAAAAGTCCGAGCGCGAAAAGGCTTCTTAAATACTTAAACCTCTTTGTCACAAGCGAGGCTATAAAGGCCGCGCCGTCTATCGCGGTAAGCCAGAGAAAAGTCCACATTATGGTTCTCAGCACCGGCCTGTAGTTTGCCCCGGCGCAGTAGCGCCTGTAGAGCGTGACAACCGTTATCTCGAGTATAAGAGCAATTACAAAGGCCGCGAGCATCCTATAAAACAGCTCGTCTTCCTTTTTGCTCTTTTCAATCTTCGACTTTGCTTTCAGCGATTTTTTTGACGCCACAGGTTAAGCCCCCTAGTATCTTATAGATTGTCGGTATGGAACATCACTGCCGCAAGCGCGCAAAGGGGTGCCGTCTCGCAGCGCAAAATCCGCTTGCCCATACCGCTTATCAGCATCCCGTGCTCTCTCGCCTTCGTGACCTCGGTCGGCTCAAAGCCGCCCTCCGGCCCGGTCACGACGGAGACGGTGTCGTATTTGCTCTTTGAACTGAGCGCCTGCTTTATGGAATAGTCCGTATCACCCTCATAAAAAAAGAGCGGCATTTCGGCCTTTGACGCTTCGGCGACGGCGGCCTCGAAGCTGTCAAGCACATCCACCTCGGGAATTATTCCCCTCTCGCTCTGCTTTGCGGCCTCTTCGGATATTTTCCGCCATCTCTCGAGCTTTTTGATTACCGCTTTTCCGTCGGGCCTTGATACGCATCTTACAGACGGGAAAAAGACGATTTTTGCCGCCCCGTGTTCCACCGACTTCTGTATAATCGTCTCCGCTTTATCTCCTTTGGGAAAGGCCGTATATACGGTACAGTTGACAGTCGGTTCTCCTTCGGAGCTTACGGTCTTAATGACCTCCGCCTCAAAGCCCTGCCCTTTTTTCTCAAGCAGGCGGCAGATATAATCCGTGCCCCTGCCGTCGCAGATTGTGAATGTCTCGCCGGGGCGGAGCCTGAGCACCTTGATATGCTCGGCGTCCCTGCCTGTGATTTGGATTATGCCGCTTAAAACGCCCTCGTCCATAAAAAATCTGGGCAAAGCATTTTCCCTCCCGGCGAAATGTATACGTCGCTTGATATGATAACAAAACTTTTACATTTTAGCAACAGTTTTCGCACGCAGTAACCAGTCATCGGCAAAACGCATAATATAAACCGGAGCTACCTGAAAGGAATGACGGAATATTATGGATGTGAAATCGAAGTTCTCCTCCGATATAGAAACTCTGAAAGAGCTTATGTACGACGAGGCCTATGATGCAAAATACAGCGCCGACCTCGCGCGCCGCAGATGCCCGCCGTCGGTGTCAAATCTGCTGATGCAGATTTCCCGCGAAGAAAGCTGCCATCTGTGCAGACTTCAGGCCGAGTACTACATACTCACCGGCACGAAATTCCAGCCCTGCGTTGCGAACATCAATATACCCTGCAATTTCCTTGACGCTCTGCGCGAGCTCTACCACAGCGAGGCAAAGGACGCGGAGATTTATCTCGATGCCGCCGCCGCCACAGCCGACCCGAGACTTTCGGAGCTTTACAACTGCCTGTCGGCGGAAGAGGCGGAACATGCGGACGAAATAGCCTGTTTAATTGCAAGCTGTATGTGCAACGGCTGACAAAGTACATTGCCACTTGGCCGCGGAAGAGATTCCGCGGTATTTTTTATCTGAGCGTGAAAGCATTTGGCAAAAGCTCGCTGAGCTTATAGCTTACATATGTACCCCCGGACTTCACGCAGAGCATTTCCGTCTCGGGGGAAAACTCGTACAGCATCTGCCGGCAGGTGCCGCAGGGCATGCAGTACCTGTCCGAATCGGCATAGACAGCCATTCTCTTAAAGCTGCGCCTGCCCTCGCTGACGGCCTTTACAAGCGCCGTCCTCTCCGCGCAGATGCAGTTGCCGAGCGCGGCGTTTTCAACGTTGCAGCCAGTGTAGACAGTGCCGTCTTCGCATTCAAGGGCGGCTCCCACGTTAAAGCCGGAATATGGCGCGTAGGCAAAGGCGGATGCGGCGACTGCCTTGTTTATGAGCTCTCTGTCGGTCATATTCTCTTCCCCCCAGTTATCTTTCTTTAATCCTGAACACAAATATCTTGTAGCCGATATAGTTGATAAGCATGGTAACGCACAAAATAATGACTTTGGCGATATTCTCGCCCATGCCCGAGGCCACCAGGAACTTTATCCCGTGCATGCTGACGCCAAGGGAAACCAGGTTGACTATTATAAATCTCAAAAACTTAAAGGGTGTCTTCCCCTTCTCGGAATCCCGGAAGGTGATATTCTTGTTGAGCATGAAGCTGCACACTATGCCCGCAGTATAGCCCAGGGCCTGGCAGTACTCCACCGCGAGCGGCGTGAGTGCGCCGGCCAGCTTGAAGACCAGAAAGTCAACCGCGGTGTTAATTCCCCCGATAAGCGCAAATACGATGAAGCGTCTGTATTTTTTTATTAGTTCTTTTATTGAATCAGTCATAGCCTGTCCTTTCAGCCGAGATCAACCGTCCAGGCGGCAATATCATTGAAGACCCCGCTCGCCGAGGGTCTTGCCCCCGTGACGACGCCGCGCTTTGTGAGCATCGCCTGACGCCTGAACGCTATAGGCACGATGGGAGCCGTACTTGCGATGTCGTTATACAGCGCCTCGGCGGCAGTTTCGCGCAGGCTTTCGTCCGCGGAGAGGTAGGCGTTTATCAGTATCTCATAGGCGCTGTCATTTATGCCGCCGTAGTTGAGCTCCCCGTTTCTGAAGAGAAGCTTTGAAAGGTCAAAGTCGGCGGTTAATTTTACCTCCGCATAGTACATGTCGAAGTCGCCTCTCTCGAGGGCGCTTACATAGTCTTCCCAGGAGAGCTTATGAAGCTCAACGTTTATTTGAAGCTCCCGCATCGCCTTCGCTATGTTTTCCGCCGCGGCGAGTTTAACGGGGTTATCCTTATTGACTATGAACTTTACGGTAAACTTAACCGGCACGTTGCCGGACATATACTCAACCCAGCCGTCGTTGTCGTAGTCCGAGACAGCAGCCGCGCCCAGCATCTCCTTTACTATTTCGGGAGAATGGCTGAACTGCGAGGCAACGGACTCGACCGCCGGCGTTTTTTTCGCCGTCGGCACAAAGGCCTCCTCGCCGCCGCCCGACATTATGGTTTCAACTATATAGGTCCTGTCTATCAAATAGCTCAGGGCTCTGCGCATATTGGAACTTGAGAAAAAGCCGCGCTTCATGTTAAAGCCGATGTACTGAAGATACGTCGTGCTATAGTAACGCGACTCGCTGTTTCCGCTGAAGGCGGGGGCCGTCGGGTCGTTCGGGTCGGAAATCACAAGGTCGACATAGCCCTCCTCATATGCCCCCACGATGGTCTCGGCGTCGAACTCCTGAAGGTATATCCTCTTGAGAGGGAGCTTGTCGTAGCCGTGCCAGCCCTCATAAGCCTTTAAAAAGCTGGTCTCCTGTTCCCTCTCCAGCATATAGGGTCCGGTTCCCGGCGGGTTTTTCTCGTCTCCGGTCCCTTCTTTTATAATAGGCACATCGAGGAGAAGGGGAAAGAGCATATTGGCCTTTGTAAGGGATATGGCGATGGTTTCCGAATCGATTGCCGACACCCCGTAAATCTCCGAAAAGCGCCCCGAGTACAGGCTGCTGCGCCTTGCCTGGTTTATCGAGTAGTGAACATCGTAGGCCGTAAGCGGCGACCCGTCGTGGAAGGTTATGCCGCTTTTTATCTTAATCGTATAATATGTCCCGTCCTCAGTATAGTAGCTTTCGCAGAGCACGGGGTAATAATCAAAGTTTTCATCGTAGGCGAAAAGCCCCTCATACACCACAGAGGCGGCAAGCTCGTTTACCTTCTTCAAGCCGTTAATCGGGTTTAGTCCGTAAAGCGAGGAGTAGTTAATACTGAAAATTGTGTCCCCGCCTGTGGCCCCTCCCGGTAAAAAGGAGGAAGGGACAGGGGTGGGCGTCGGACTTGCAGAATCCCCCTCGCCCGGGAGCTTAAACAGCGAACAGCCCCCGAGAAGGCCTGCAACAACGGCGGCACACAGCAGTATCCCAATTGCTTTTACAATTCTTTTTCTCATCGATACTGTCCTTTTTTCCTATATCATAATAAAGGCGCCCGCAACTCCTCTTCTGCCCTGTGTGACGCGGTGCGACCAGTATTTATCGCTGAGGCAGGCCGTGCACTCGTCCGAGACGTCGATGTTGGAAGGCAAAACTCCCGTTCTCTCAAGCAGGAAGCTATTGATGCCCTTCAAATCCACCATAAACTTCCCACCGCCCCGCGTTCTGATGAAGGGAGCTGCATTCCTGCCGAGCAGCCTGACTACAGCCTCCGGGACCTCCGGCCCCGTTTCAAAGCAGCAGAAGCTTATTCCCTGCCCAATCGCCGCTCTGATGTTTTCGGGTTTGGTGCCGAAGTGCCGGCGCATCTTCGCAACCGCCTTGCCTGCTATGTCCGAAACAGTGCCCCGCCAGCCCGCGTGGACCGCCCCTACGGCGGGAGTTTCCGGGTCGTAGAGCAGTATCGGTATGCAGTCGGCGATGAATATGACGAGCGGCAAGCCCTTTTCGCGTGTAATCAGCCCGTCTGCCTCATAGGGCGTCGTGCAGTACAAAACCTTGTGGCAGTCGGCGCTTGTGGCAAGGCGCACTGTGTCTCCGTGCACCTGCTTTGAAAAAACCAGTCTTTCGGGTGTGGTGCCCAGTTCGTCGCAGATGATTTTGTAATTGGACCTCACGTTCTCCGGTTCGTCGTCCGAGCGGATGCGGAAGTTGAGCGAGGAATAGATTCCGCGGCTTACCCCGCCCCTCCTTGTCGTAAATGCGTGCGGCACCGTGATAAGCGGTGAAGTCATGTATTCAAGCTCGCCTTTTTTTACGAGAGTAAATGCCATATTTGCTCCTCAAGCGTTTCGTCCGCAGCAGTTTTTGTATTTTACGGGCGAGCCGTCCGGTTTCTTTTTGCCGCAGGGGCAGGGGTCGTTGCGCCCGACCTTCGCTTCCTTCCTTATCGGCTGCTTTTTCACCGGGGCATCGCCCCCCACGTTCTCCACGGCGGTCTTTGTGACCTTCTTGCGAACAAGGGGCTGCTCCTTCCTTACCTTTACCGTGAAGATACGCTTTACCACTTCTTCCTTTATGCCGTTAATCATGGCTTCGAACATATCGAAGGCCTCGCGCTTATATTCGTC
This sequence comes from Clostridiales bacterium, assembly GCA_012838345.1. Lineage (GTDB taxonomy): Bacteria > Bacillota > Clostridia > Oscillospirales > Oscillospiraceae > DUPK01. Next base: position 20,664 of record DUPK01000047.1, read on the forward strand.
CAGGGGATTTGTCTGTCCGTAGGAGCGCAGGCCTATCCCCCGGCGAAGCTCGTGCATAGCGTCGATGTGCTCCATCCAGTATTCGTCCACGACGCGCAGGAGTATGACCCTCTCAAGCTCGCGCATGAGGGGAATTTCGGTACCCTCAATTAGGTCAAGCTCCTTTTCCCTCATCTTATAGAGAGCTTCAGCCTTTTCTTCCAGCAACTCTATGAGGTCGTCGGCAGTCATCGCTGAAATTTCCTCGGAAGCGGGCTTCACCTCGCCCCTTTTGAGGAAAACAGTTTCAAACGGCGAAATCGCGGACTTAAACTGCTCCAGGTCGGTGAAGCTCCCGCTGCCCACAACCGAGCGCACGTTTCTCTCTATGACGTCCGAAATCATGCTCCTTATATACGAGCCGACGTCCTCGCCGTCGAGAACCCTTCTGCGCTGCTCGTAGATGATGCCCCTTTGCTTGTTCATCACGTCGTCATATTCGAGCACGGTCTTTCTTATCTGGAAGTTGCGGCTTTCAACCTTCTTCTGGGCCTGCTCGATAGCATTTGAGAGCATCTTCTGGTCGATGGGCGTGTCCTCGTCAAGTCCGAGGGTTTCCATCATGCTCATTACGCGCTCCGAGCCGAAAAGGCGCATGATGTCGTCCGTAAGGGCGATGTAGAATTTCGACTCGCCGGGATCGCCCTGGCGTCCCGCGCGTCCGCGAAGCTGGTTGTCGATGCGGCGGCTCTCGTGCCGCTCGGTGCCTAAAATGAACAGCCCGCCGACGGCCTTTACCTTTTCGGCCTCCTCGGAAGTCTGCTTTTTGTACTTTTCATAGAGCTCCTTATAGCGCTTGCGGGCTTCGGCTATTTCCTCGGTCGCGGCCTCGGCAAAGCTCGTGGTCTCGGCAATCAGCTCCTCGGGCATTCCCTCCCTGCGAAGCTCGCTTTTCGCCATATACTCCGGGTTTCCGCCGAGCATGATGTCGGTTCCTCGGCCCGCCATATTGGTCGCAATCGTCACGCTTCCGAGGCGGCCCGCCTGCGCGATTATCTCCGCTTCCTTCTCGTGGTGCTTTGCGTTCAATACGTTGTGCTTTATGCCGCGCTTTTTAAGGAGCGAGGAGAGAAGCTCGCTCTTTTCTATGGAAATGGTACCGACGAGCACAGGCTGCCCCTTCTCGTGGCACTTTTCTATCTGCTCAATTATGGCCCTGAACTTGCCCGCCTCGTTCTTGTACACGACATCGGGGTGGTCCATTCTTATAAGAGGCTTGTTTGTGGGTATCTCCACAATATCGAGGTTGTAGATGGCCTCAAATTCCTCGGCTTCAGTCAGCGCCGTACCTGTCATGCCCGAGAGCTTTTCGTACATGCGGAAGTAATTCTGGAAAGTGATTGTGGCAAGCGTCTTGCTTTCGCCGGCTACCTTCACCTTCTCCTTTGCCTCTATCGCCTGATGAAGCCCCTCGGAATACCGGCGCCCGTACATAAGCCGCCCGGTAAACTCGTCGACAATAATGATTTCGCCGTCCTTTACGACGTAATCGACGTCCCGTTTCATTACGCCGTGGGCCTTGAGGGCCTGATTGATATGGTGTGAAAGCGTCGAGTTTTCAATGTCGGCCAAATTTTCAATATTAAAGGCGGCCTCAGCCTTAGCTATGCCCCTTTCCGTGAGCGTTGCCGTTCTCGCCTTTTCATCGACGATGTAGTCGGCGTCTATATCGGAGTCGATTTCGCTTTTTTCGTCGGTCGTGGCGAAGGTGACGCGCTTGAGCCTCGACACGAAGCTGTCCACCTGGGCGTAGAGCTCGGTTGAGTCATCGGCCTGTCCCGAGATTATCAGGGGCGTTCTCGCCTCGTCAATGAGTATGGAGTCCACCTCGTCTATGATCGCAAAGCGGTGCCCTCGCTGAACCATGTCCTGCTTGTAAAGTGCCATGTTGTCGCGCAGGTAGTCAAAGCCCATCTCGTTGTTTGTGCCGTATGTGATGTCGGCGGCATAGGCTTCGCGCCGCTCCGCCGGGGTGAGTCCGTGTACGATTAATCCGACCTTAAGCCCGAGAAACCTGTACACCTTGCCCATCCACTCGCTGTCGCGCCTGGCCAAGTAGTCGTTTACGGTGACGATATGCACACCCTCGCCCCTAAGCGCGTTAAGGTAGGCAGGGAGCGTCGCAACAAGCGTCTTTCCCTCGCCCGTCTTCATCTCGGCTATGCGCCCCTGGTGCAGCACCACGCCGCCGATTAGCTGCACCTTAAACGGGCGCATTCCAAGCACTCGCGAGGCGGCTTCACGCACGGTGGCGAAGGCCTCGGGCAATATGTCGTCAAGCGTTTCGCCGGAGGAGAGCCTTTGCTTAAACTCATCGGTTTTCGCTCTTAGCTCTGAGTCCGTAAGGGTCTTGTACTCGGGCTCCAGAGCTTCTATCCTGTCCACTATTGGCATTATTTTTTTAAGCTCACGCTCGTTGCGGGAGCCGAAGACTTTTGAGAATAATCCCATGATATTCTGCCTTTCCCGGCGTGATTTTACGCCGATTGAATTTTACCTGGCCATGCCGCGCCGGCCAATAATCTACTATATTTAAGCCGCGTTGCGGGGATAATAAACTTAAAAACCCGGGCTTTGGGCAATGTAGACAATAAACTCCGGGTACAACGAGATATTATAGCACATATCAGTTTTTTAATAAAGAATAAAGTGTTAATATCGCGACGCCGGCCCATATTTTGTCTTATATTTGCAGCCATCCCTAATTATCTTGCATTTGTAATCCTTTCATGTTATATTTACTCGGAAAACTTATAAAAGAAGGGATATTATGACCGTCCGACCTCTGGAGGAGTCCGACCGAAGTACGTTTTTGAGACTATGCGAGGAGTTTTACAGCACCGGAGCCACCTCCAGAGCTTATAAAGAGGAAATCGCAGTCAAGACCTTTGACTACCTGATGGACAAGCACGAAAACCTGTGGGGGTATGTAATGGAGGACCAGGAAACCTCAGAAGCGATAGGCTATACGCTCATCACCTCCTACTGGTGCAACGAGGACGGAGGCAACGTCATCATACTTGACGAGCTCTACATAAACCAGAAGCTGAGGCACAAGGGATACGGCAGACAGCTTTTGGACTGGATTGAGAAAGAATTCAGGGGCAAGGCCGTTTCCATTACCCTGGAAGTCCTCACCACAAACACGGCCGCAAAACAGCTCTACGCCAAGCTCGGCTATGCCGAGGACGGTTTTCAGGTACTTACCAAGCGCCTTTAGTATGGGAGTTTTGTATGGACACTCTTTTAAAAAACAGCTACCACACCGTAAGGATTGAAGGCTATTCCGCCGACGGCAGCGGCGTCGCCCGTATCGGCGGCCGGGTTGTCTTTATCAAGGGTGCCATAAGTGGTGAGCTGTGCGAGGTTAAAATACTCAAGGTGCTCAAAAACCTCGCCTACGCGAAGATTGAGCGCATAATTGAAAGCTCGGAGAACAGAACAGCACCCGTTTGCCCGAATTTCGGCAAATGCGGAGGCTGTGATTTTCTTCATATGAGCTATGAGGAGGAGCTTTCCTTCAAAAAAAGGCGGGTTGAGGATGCCTTCTCGCGCATAGGCGGCCTCAATCTCCCCCTCTCCGCCGTCCACGGGGCGGATATGACCGAGGGCTACCGCAACAAGGTTATTTACGCCATCGGGACAAAGGACGGCAGGGCCGTTGCGGGGTTTTACCGCGAGCGCAGCCACGATATAGTTCCGGTAAGCCGCTGCCTTATACAGCCCGCCGAGTCCGACAGGGCCGCCGTGGCCGTCTGCCGCTGGATTGACGAGTACGGTGTAAGCGTCTATGACGAGCGGACAGAAACCGGAGTTGTCCGCCATGTCTTTGTCCGCAAGGCCTTCGGCACAGGCCAGATGGCGGTGTGTATAGTCGCCGCGGACAGGCTCAAAGCCGCCGATTCGCTTGTTGAAACCATAAGGGCCGCCTGCCCCGGGGTGACAAGCATAGTCCTTTGTATTAACAAAAAACCGGGCAACACAGTGCTCGGAGATGAGTTAGTCACGCTCTGGGGCGCGGATTTCATTGAAGAGGAGCTCTGCTCGCTGCGCTTTAAGCTCTCTCCCAGGTCGTTTTTTCAGGTTAATGCCCGTCAAGCTGAAATACTTTACAAGAAAACCCTTGAATTTGCTGATATTGATAATGCCTGTACAGTAATTGACCTTTACTGCGGTACAGGCTCTATTAGCCTCGTCTTGGCCCAAAAAGCAGGCCATGTCATCGGCGTCGAGGTCGTCCCCGAGGCGGTTTCGGACGCCATAGAGAACGCAAAAAGGAATAATATAGCAAATGCGGAGTTTATCTGCGCCGACGCGGCGAAGTCGGCCTTTGAGCTTAAGGCCAGGGGCATAACCCCCTCCGTCGTTGTCGTTGACCCGCCGCGAAAGGGACTTACGCCGGGGCTTATCGATACGATTGCCGAAATGTCGCCAGAGCGGGTGGTCTATGTCTCCTGCGACCCGGCGACGCTTGCCCGGGACTTAAAGCTGTTTACCGAACGGGGCTATACCCCCTTGCGAGCCGAAGCCGTCGACATGTTCCCCAGAACAAGGCACATTGAGTGCGTAGTATTGATGTCAAGGGTTGAAAAATAGAACGCTCAAAATGCCTACAAATAGAGGGCTTGCAGACATTGGGCAATTCTTTTGGCTCCTCTGCCTTAGATTATAATGTCAGTAAGCCCTAGTTTTTTATTGTTTGTGGGAACATATCATCTGCCCTAAAAGTGATAGGGGTGAGTTGACAGATTAGATAACGCTAATTTTTACAAGGGGTGAGTTGACAGAATGGATGCATTATTTGAATACTTGATTATAGTCTAAAAAAGTGCTATAATTAGTCTAAAATTAGGTCAAAAGGAGACCGCTATGAATAGAGAGTTGATTTATTTGGATACTTATATTCTTCAGCAAGATATGCGTATCCGGTTACCAAAATCGATACTAGAAAATATGCCGATTGAAAAAGGCGTTACAAAATTCGCGGTTTATTTTGATAGCAAGAATAAAGAGTTGATTCTTAAAATTAGCAATGACTCTAAGGAGGTTATCAAATGAATCACATAATAATGTGTGGAGACACGCTTGAACTAATCAAACAAATTCCACCAGAATCTATTGATCTTCTGGTTACATCACCACCATATTGGGCTAAGAGAGTTTACAATAATGGAGAGGACGAAATTGGATCAGAAGAAACTCCTGAAGCTTATGTATCTCGTTTAGCAGATTTTTTTGATAAAATGCGTCCGTATCTTAAACCATCAGCCAATGTCTTTATTAATGTAGGTGATACCTACTTTGGTTCTGGAGCTGGTGCATGGAGCAAATATATTGATGAGGAGGGTAATATTACTCAGGCCCAAAAAGAAAGAAAGGAAAAATTCTTTACAACAAAGCCATTACAACCGAAAATCAAGCAAAATGGCAAATTATATCAAAACAAACAATTGCTGTTAATTCCTTCGAGATTTGCTATTGAGATGCAAGAACGTGGATGGCTGCTTCGTGATGATATTATCTGGCATAAGCCGAATAGAATACCAGCCAGTGTTACTGATAGGTTTAATAACACTTATGAGCATGTATTTCATTTTGTTCTTAAAAAGAAATACTTTTTTAATCTTGATGCAGTCAAAGTGATGGGAGCCAATGGAAAGATGAAAAACCCAGGAGATGTTTGGTCTATTAACACACAACCTCTCAATGGAAATCACACTGCAACATTTCCTGAGAAACTTGTTGAGCAAATTGTTTTGTGTGGAAGTCCTGATGGTGGGACGGTTTTCGATCCTTTCCTTGGGACAGGCACAACTTGGGTGGTTTGCGAGCGTCTTGGCAGAAGATGCATAGGCTTCGAAATTAACCAAGAGTATTTTGATTTTGCACAACAACGTTTTCAAGAAAGTGTCGGAGGTAGGAATGACTAACTATATAGAAATAAACAATGCCCGTCTTTGTAACTGTCATCGAGGATATCTATCCTGTATAGAACCCCGTAATTGGATGAAAAATCAGATCGGTGTATGGCAATTTACTTACGAGCCTCGTGATGTTCGTGACAAAAAAGTTCATCCTGCGGTTTTTCCGATATCTATGGCAAAACGCGTAATTGAGCAATTTACTCATAAGGGGGAATTAGTTCTTGATCCCTTTGTTGGATCAGGAACAACACTTGTCGCAGCGCAGGATTTAGAACGGAATGCGGTTGGATTTGATCTTAAGCAAGAATATGTTGATTTATCGAATGCAAGGGTTGCTAACCCGCCAGAAAACCACCCTTGTAAGCAGATTGCAGTTTGTGATGATGCCAGAAATATTGTCAATCGAATTACTCCTGGTACAGTTAAACTTGTTTTTACTTCACCTCCATATGCAAATATACTGAACCGAGAGCGAAAAAACAAAAGTAGACGTGGTGATCTGAGAAAGAATGAACAGTTTGGAAAGATAGAGCAGTATAGCCAAGACCCACGCGATCTTGGAACTCTATCCGTAGAGAACTTTGAAAAAGTAATTTCAGAAATATTTTTGGCAATGAAGCCAGTGTTTATGGATAAAGCTCATATTCTAATCAATATTACTGACGCATGGATCGATGGAAAGAGGGTCCCATTACATATTAACATTATTAATGCAATGCGTGATGCAGGTTACGAATTTCGTAATACTATAATATGGGATCGACGAAACCTTGTTAATAAAATCGGTATATTTGGATGGCCTAGTAGCTATATTACAATGGGGACAACATTTGAGTATATTCTTGATTTTATAATCCCATGTGACAAATAATACCATAATGGTATCTAAGTTTTTGGGTATGTCCGTTTGGAACATACCCATTTTTTTCTATACTAAAATATGATCCTGGTACAAATCGGTTTTACTCGCAGGACGGATTCTAAATTTTGTACCATGGTTATGGCCTGTACGGGCGTCAAAGTCTATGTAAATAGCACCATCCATTACAAGAGTAAGGAATTTGTCTAATGTAGGGTCCACATATACTTCGAACTCATTGTATCTAAAATATTCTTGGCCGTTTTCCCACTTTGTCTCAGCTGTAACATACATTAAATTATTTAACTTTGTATTTAATTTTTTCTCAATATCCTCAAAAGTCCAATATGGATTCGGAGAAATGTCATCAGTTCCGACACCATCGCGAATAAACTGACGCCAAATAGAATGCCTGTCGTCAATTGAGAAATAATCAAAAGACACATAAATAATCTGAGAATCCCAATCAATATTCACGCGAAATCCTCTATCACTGCAAGCAGTAGCATTAATTGTTTGGCGAAAGCTACGTTCATTTTCTGGATACGTTATTCCTGCTTCTTGATGTGGCCAACCATACCTTGGAAGGAGAATCTGTGGGACAATTCGCGCATTTCGAGGCCTAGGTTCCATATGAAATAAGGTTAATAACGATGCTGTTTCGGTACGCTGACTTTTTATCTCCCAATCTCCAAAATCAGGTAACTGTAAATTGTTTTCAGCGATATTAAGCAAATCTTCTAATGTGTTACCTATGCCGCCTGCATTGCCAGGACGCTGGTTTCTAATCCAGCCAATTTCTTTTATTCTTTCTAGCTCAGCAACGAGCATTTGAAGCTCTTTATCTCTCATAGTGTCCTCCTTATAATACTTTTTCCACTAAACTGAATAATGTGTCTAGTTTTTTTATAGGTATTCGTATATGTGGGCCTCTATCATGGATCGGTTTTGATCCATCAACCGGCTGATCTATACATAAATCCATTACAACTGCTCCAGTACTTATAGCTTCATAAATGTTTTTAGGTGAACTTAGAATATAGGCACTTACAAAGTGGAATTTCTCTTCTCTAGTGTTTCTTGCGCCTTGTGTTTCAGCAAAAGCTAATAGAACCTTCTGTATTTTTTCAATTCCACTTGATAAATCCCAAGTAGCTAAATACTCATCATGATAATACAAATCTACATTATATGAACTGCTTGCACGGAGAATAAACCCGAGAGAATTCTCTTTATTTCCATATATTGTTGTGAATAATTTACGCTTTATAGTTCCATCTCGTCTAGATGTTCTTATATAACTGAATCTCTCAAATATTTGAATAGGTGTCATACCTGCAGTAGATGTTTGATGAAAAAGTGTTAATGTACCGCTTTTCCTTTTACGCATTCCTTTTAATTCGTATTGCCCTAAATCCGCGATATGTAAATTGTTTTCATTAATACCAAATTCACGCTCCAGGATTTGTCCAACAATACCATCATCATTTCTGTACATTCCTTCCGGAATTGATAAAAACCCCTTTTGGCTAATCTCCTGCAACTTTTCTACTACACTTTTTTTGCTCCATTCATTCATAATACGCCCCCCTTTACAACAAAATTAAACTGATAAACGAGATACAGCCTGCTAAGCTTTAAGCAGGTTTCTTTTAATGATATCATTTTTTATCTGATTAATAAGTTATAGTCCCCTTTTTGATGTGATGTTGCTTATTGTGTTCTTCGCACCATTTAATAACACACTGGGCTTTTTCATTATAGAAAGCCTTGTGCTGCTTATATCCAGTGACCTCTTTACAGTAGTTCATGCGGCCAAAAATAATTTTGTCAGCAAAACTGACTGCTTCTAATATGGTATCAAGGTCTTGTTCCACCAAGTTTGGA
>DUPK01000007.1 GCA_012838345.1 Clostridiales bacterium
ACCCAAAACCTACAGGTTAAACGGCCTGGCCTCTGGCGGCCTGACGGTACATAGCGGGAGTAAGGCCGATTTGTTGCCGATCCTGACCTTCTGCGTGTCGCTGGTTTATGGTGGTGGCCTGCATCATAGCTCACAAGTGGAACTGCTTCTGGTGTCTGATTTTTTTGCCGTGGCAATGGTTATCGGCGCGCTGGTGGACCAGTCAAAGAAGCAGAAGAGAGCATAAGCCGCAGCACCCGTGGCGCGGATGCGTCAGCGTATTGCTTTTGATTAGCGAAAGAGTGCCTCAATAAAGCTGCTATTCCGGTAAAACCTCGGTGCATTGTATTTACTTAGTTGACCTTTTAGGTGAAAACTCAAAGCGTTATCCGCAAATTTGCGGATAACGCTTTTTGATTATTTAATCAATTCTTCTGGTTTAAACGATTTAGCACACTATTAAAAACATGTTCACCTAAATACATTAAATAGATAAAATATACAAAATCATAATATCATTTGAAAAAAATATGTTAGTATTGAAAAAAAGTGTATGGATAGTATACTAGAATATAGTGGACGACGAAATCTGAAATTTGAGTAAAGGGGATGGTGATGGATGATTTAATTGCATCAGTAAGTAATGGCTCATAAGATTTCGCCGTCAATAATTACTAACTAAAAGAAGGGAGATATAGCATGTATAATCTTAAAATGTTCATCAACAACGAGTGGGTAGACGCAAAATCCGGAGAAGTATTTGATGATTATGAGCCGTATTCCGGCGAGTTATACGCAAAGGTTCCGAAGGCCGGAGCCGAGGATGTTGAAGCGGTTATGAAGGCAGCCTATGATGCCCGCGCCGGTTGGGCAAACACACCTCCCGCAGCCAGAGGACAGCTTCTAATGAAGGTGGCCCGTATAATCGAAGAAAAACGCACTGAGTTTGCCGATGTTCTGCAGAGAGAAAGCGGAAGCACATTCGGAAAAGCCATGTTTGAAATAGACGCGACCATTGACCTTCTCTATACCGCGGCGGGAGACGCAAAGCTGGTCATGGGCGAAACATACCACACTAACCTGGGCCGCTTCAATATGAGCGTCAGAAGACCCAGAGGAACAATCGTCACAATATCGCCGTGGAACTTCCCGATGGTACTGGCCATGTACAAAATTGCCTACGGACTTGCAACGGGCAATACCGTGGTACATAAGCCGTCATCGGATACTCCGCATATCGCGCTGAAGGTTGCAGAGGCCTTTCAGGAGGCAGGGCTTCCCGCCGGCGCGCTTAACGTCATTACCGGACCCGGAGGCGGACTCGGCGAACTTCTGATTGCAGACAAGCGCTGCTCTTACGTTGCGGTTACAGGATCAACGAAAACGGGACGCCATGTCGCCGTAGAGGCTGCAAAGCACTTCAAGCCGTACTATCTGGAGCTCGGCGGAAAGAATCCTCTCATCATCCTGAAGGATGCCGATATGGAGTACGCCGTAAAGACAACCATTATGAGTGGCCTTCTGCATCAGGGCGAAATCTGCATGGCCGCCGACAGAATCATAGTTGAAGAGCCATTTGCCGAGGAGTTTGCAAAGCAGCTCGCCGAAGCGGTATCCCACCTGCCGATGGGAGACCCGAAGAATCCGGCTACATTCATCGGACCGGTTATCCACGACAGGCATGTTCAGGACATCGACGAGCACGTTAAGGACGCAGTCGCAAAGGGTGCTAAACTCCTGACCGGCGGTACATACGAGGGAAGAGTATATGCCCCGACCGTTCTGATGAATATCACTCCGGACATGAAGATTTACTACGAAGAAACCTTCGGCCCGGTTGTTTCGATTATTCCGGTTAAGGACGTTGAGGAGGCCCTCAAAGTCGCCAACGACACAACATACGGCCTGTCCTCCGGCGTAATTACAAGCAATTATGAGAACGCAATGTTCCTGGCCAACGGACTTGAAGCGGGTATGATACACATTAACGGCGGTACGGTAGACGCAGACTCCGTCGCTCCGTTCGGCGGCGTTAAGGAATCCGGCATGGGACGCGAAGGCGGCCGCTACTCCTGGGAGGAGTTCACCGAGGTACACTGGGTGACAATGGACATCAAGAAGCAGCAGTATCCGTTTTAAAGTTTAGGAAAGGAGAACATAATGCCGGTCGCATTATGAGGGGTCTAAAATGGAACGTTCAAAAAGTAAAATAAAGCTAGCTATCTACAGCTTTTCCATACTAATGATGGGCGTCATAGCCATCGCCGGAGGTATGGGAGTTTTGGGCGCAAAGTTCGGTCCTCTGGGATATGACGTTTCCCAGTTAATGGCGATTCCTTCCATCCCGATCATAATTGTTACGATAGTCGCAGGCAAACTTCAGGAGTATGTCCCGATTAAAGTGTTAGTAATCATTGGCATATTGTGTTTCCTTGTCGGCGGAATAGTTCCTGCCTTTTTAACCTCTTTCTCAGCGATACTGGTGCTCCGCGCCGTTTTCGGTGTCGGAGTTGGACTGGCACAGACACTCTCCTCAGCACTGGTCGGTATGCATTTTGAGGGGGCCGAGCGTCAGAGAGTCATGGGTGTGCAGACCTCTGCTCAGATGATAGGTGCCGCTGTAATGATGTTCGCCAGCGGCTACCTCGCAAAGATTAACTGGGAGGCTATTTTCTGGGTACATATTCTGGCTGTCCTTTCGCTCATCGTCGTCCTGATATGCCTGCCGATGGATAAGCCGATGCGCAACGCCGGCGGCGGACACGCTTCAACCGAAAAGGTAAAGCTCACGGGCGGCGCAATCGGCTGGGCTATCACACTTACATTTTTCTTCTTTGCCGGCATGATACTCGCGCAGTTCCTCGCGCTCTTCATGCAGGATCACGGAATAGGCGGAGCCGCGGAGTCCGGAAACGCGACACTTCTCTTCGCTCTGGGCGGCTTCTTTACCGGTCTTGTTTACGGCAAGATTAACAGCGCTCTTAAAAATTACACGCTGACGTTCGGCTGCGTGCTCGGCATAATCGCCTTCCTCCTCATCGTTTTTGCAAACGGCGTCGGCCTGGCCTATGTGGGCTCCTTCATCTACGGAGGCTGCATATCCGTCGTCATGGCCTTTGTTATGACCGCCACGGCAATGTCGGTACAGCCAAACGCCATTCCGCTCGCCATCGCGCTTACAACCTGCGGACAGAACCTGGGCTCTTACTTCTGCCCGATAGTAGCGAGATGGGGCGCGGGCCTCTTCGGAACCGATATCACAAAGAACGTATTCCTCTTCGGCTGCCTGATTTTTGCCATCGTCGGTGTCATCTATATCTTCTGGGGAATAGCTGAGACGAAGAAGCAAAAGAGTCAGGTCAGTGTGTAATAAGCACCCATTTATTCATATTGATAAAGGAGAATCAGTCATGGAAATTAGAGCTGCTATAACAAAAGAAAAGGGCAGCCTCGCAATAGAAAAGGTGCAGCTGGCTGAGCCCAAGGCTACGGAGGTTCTGGTAAAAATCATCGCCTCCGGCATTTGCCATACGGATGCCGCTGGCATCCAGGGATTTATTCCCTGGGTCAAGTATCCTATGGTTTTCGGCCATGAAGGCGTTGGTATAGTCGAAGCGGTCGGCTCCGCCGTCGAGTCCCTCAAGGTCGGAGACAGGGTCGGCCTGACCTTCCCCTCCTGCGGTACCTGCAGCTACTGCCTGCGCGGTGCGCCTTATGCCTGTGACCGGGTAAACGACCTGTTCTTCTCCGGCGCCTACAAGGACGGTACATTCCGCATCAGCCAGAACGGCGTAAATATCGGCTCCTTCTTCGGACAGGGCGCTTTTGCAGAGTACTGCATCGTTGATGCCAGAAACGCGGTCAAGATAGTAGGAGTCCCGGACGAGAAGATAAAGTATCTTTGCTCGCTGGGCTGCGGCGTTCAGACCGGTGCAGGTGCGGTTTTGAACCGCTGCAAGCCCGAGCCGGCCAGCACCCTCGTTGTCTTTGGTGCGGGCGGTGTCGGCATGTCTGCCGTAATGGCCGCGAAAATCGCCGGATGCGTAAAAATCATAGCCGTGGATATAGTCCCGGAGAGACTTGAGCTGGCTAAGGAGTTTGGCGCGACTGATACAATCAATGCAAAAGAGGTCTCCGACGTTGTCGGCAAGATTAAGGATTTGACGGACGGCGGCGCACACTACAGCATCGAGGTTTCCGGCGTGCCGAGCGTCTCGCTGCAGGCAATTTCGTGCTTAAGGCGCCTCGGAACGGCTGTCATCAGCAGCGTCACCGGCCCTGCCGAAATCAGCATAGCCATCGAGCCCATGCTTATGAACCCGAGCGTGACCTTTGCCGGTCTGACAGAAGGCGCGTCGAATCCGCAGGATTTCATCCCCAAGCTGGTTGAGTATTACAAGGCGGGACAGCTCCCCATCGACAGACTAGTCGAGTTCTACCCGTTTGACGATATTCAGAGGGGCTTTGAGGATTCACATTCCGGAAAGGCAATAAAGCCAATCCTGCTTTTTGATTAATTAAATGTTTACACAGAGGGCGCATTTGGCGCACTCTGCGATAGCAGAGCAAAAAGTCCGGTATAGCCGGACTTTTTGCTGTATATTTCTGAGAAATTGTTTACTATTTTTCTGCCTCGGCCTCCAGCAGGCTGTTGAGCGTTTTTTCTACGCTACTACGTACCAATTCTTTGATTTGCCACTTGATTACTTCCTCGTTAAGCTGTACAGTTTTATCAGACATGGTTTAATGTATCCTTTCAGAATGAGTGGTGTCGTAACTTCATTCTATCAGAGAGAGGCAAACCATGTCTCATTTTTGATTATTTGAATTTGCGCAATTGTGCTTTATCTTTGTATATCGCCAGTTCTAGAGTTTAGTTTAGAAGTTCCGCAGCCTTCTCCAATAGTGTTTCCTTCGGATTATCCCAATCCTTAAAAATGGGCACTAAGTCGGACTGGTCAGCCAGCAGTGTAATCAGCAACAGACCTCATCCTGCAACATCTTGAAGCATTCGGATTTAAGCTGCTTTTCGCCCAGGTTCTCCAACCCCCTGAAGCGGCGAACGATTTCTTTCGTTGTACAGGTGGTGAGTATAAGTCAAACTCGCTACTGCCGATGTTGCCGAAGAGGGGCATTTTCTGTTTGTATCAAAGATTGTAAGAACATAGAACCTGCGTGTTGTAGCGTAACATTATTCGATGTTTTCTCCAATTGTAATGGAGATTTTGACAAATATGGCCTATAATAGAATCAAAGAAGGAAAAAACGCGGTGAATTATTGTGACAATCATAGCTTGCCGGGAGGAAAGAACATGCAGAAACCATTGTTTTTAAATGACTTACTGCATCTAAACCAATCTGATTTAGATAGAGCAAAGGTAAAATTTAATCAATATAACGGTGAGATAGAGCCTATGGAAGTCTATCTCCGCAATCCCGATGATGTAAATACTGTTTGGCTGTTTTGGAGGACAAAGCGTCGGTATTTTAATGTTGGAGATATTGCGCTTTGCCTTTTTAAGCTGTCATGGAATACTTGGCTACTCTCAACTATAAAGAAGGTTACAAGGGAGTTGGGGGTAAACAACGGAGTAAATTACGAAGGCGAAGAATTATCAGAATATACGCCTTATTTCGGGCGTGTTATAATAAAATACCGAAAAACACATCAAACTCAAGTCGTTTATTTAAAAAATATTATTGATGAACTGGAAGTCGAGCAAATCTTGCCAAGTATATTTGATGGGGTGGATTTTCCGGGTTATGACAAAGTTCGATTATCTTATGAACAACTCTCAACCATAGTACATAATCATAAAAAGGATTGGATTGCAGCTTTAGAAAACCAAAAGGCTGTCTATCTTATAACTGATATGTGCAGCGGAAAACAGTATGTCGGTTCGGCTTATGGTGAAAATGGTATGCTTCTGCAGCGCTGGTCAAACTACGTAATCAACGGTCATGGCGGTAACAAGCTATTAAAAGCGGTCGTTGATAATTTTGGGTTTGATTATGTCAAGAAAAATTTCCAATATGCAATCTTGGAGAATTACAACGCTCGCGTGGATAAGCATATTATCATAGAACGCGAATCTTGGTGGAAAGAAACTTTAGGGAGCAGAGCATTCGGGTTAAATGCAAACTGAATTTGTTGCTTCCAATGCGAGACAATTTGGAGAACAAGACTCACTATTGAGAGTGTCATCATATCGGAATTTACAGTGGGAAACATACATGAATAACATTCATGGCAGAAATAGGGCGGTATAGTATGAACAGACGGCAAATCATATTTGTAATAATCCTAACGGCCGTTGTCGCTGTTTTCTTGAGTGCGCTCATAATAACAACAATCAAAGACGTAAACAGTCAGGTTGAGCAGAAATCTTTTGAAAAACTTGCGGATACTTCTAAGCTTCTTGCTTCTGAAATAAAGAGAGCGACTGAGACTGACCGAACAATCCTCACTGCTATGGCAGCTATTATATCCGGCATGGAGAATCCGAGCAATGAAAAGCTGTGCGAGGTACTAAACACCTATCGTTTTGATGCGAGCTACATATCCTATACAGAGCTGCTGAGGCCGGATAATACAATGCTGTATGCAGATA
>DUPK01000008.1 GCA_012838345.1 Clostridiales bacterium
TAATCTTGCGCTGCAGCCCCTCGTCGGAAAGGCCCGCTCCGCGTCCGGTGACCTCGGTAACGGGCTTGTCCAAAAGGACGGATGCAACGGCGCTGGACGAGGTCGTGTTCCCTATGCCCATCTCGCCGGTGGCTATAATACCGTATCCTTTTTCCTTGAACTCCTTGACAAGCTCGACTCCTACTATTATGGCTTTCAGCGCATCCTCCCGGGTCATTGCGGGGCCCTCGGCTATGTTGCCTGTCCCCGCCGCAATGCGCCTGCGCAGGACGCGCTCGTCATCCACAGGTGTAAGCATACCCACGTCCACGGGAATAACATCGCACCTTGCAACGGAGGCCATGCGGCAAACGGAGGTATCTCCCTTGGCAAGGTTCGCCGCAACCACTGCGGTCACCTCGGGCCCGGTCTGCGTAACGCCCTCCTTAACAACACCGTTATCGGCGCAGAATACGAATGCCGCGCGCTTTCCGAGGTGTACCTCTTCAGAACCGGTGAGGGCGGCGATACGGATAATGGCTTCCTCCAAAAGCCCGAGACTCCCCAAAGGCTTTGCCAGCGAGTCCCAACGCGCCTTTGCTGCGCGGGCGGCGGCACCGTCGGCCGGCCAGACAGAGCCTAAGAGATTATAAAATTCTGATATTTCCATTTTTGCACCAGCGTTTCATTAAAGTTAATTTTAAGTATATCAACCATACGTTAGCTTGTCAACGCAATAAAAAATCGCATTTTTCTAAACATTTTACAAAAAATCGCGTAAACACTGGACTTATTATATTATCAGGAGGCGTTTTCCCGCCGGCTACCGCCGGCCTGGCCCTGACTTGCGGCAAATAAGTCATAATATTTTACAAGAAAGCACCGCCTGCGCCCCTAGGCATAAGCAAAAAACCATGAATTCGGGCAATCCATGGTTTTTATTATATGTATTTTCGAAGCGGCTTTCATTCCAGATCTATCATATTCATCATATCCCCGGCGGAATCGCCATTGGACTTGCTGATTTTCAGTATGTTTTCCGCTTTTGCCTTGCTGTAGTAAAAGGCCTGGCTGACCCCGTAGGCACCCCATGCGCCGGTGACCATGGCGGTCACCCAGGGCAGGGAGCCAAGATAAGCGTGTATCACCGCAAGATAGGCTATGTATAAGCCCCCGGCGGATATTGCGCAGACCAGCAGACCCTCCCAGAAGATAAGCCGCTTAGAAAACTCGTTTCTTTTCCTTTGTTTAAGTCTTTCCGTAAGTGGCTTTTTCGCCTTTCTTTCGCCGCCTTGCTGCATGACGCTCCTCCCCGTGTGGCAAAAACTCTATACTACATAAATATGCCGGGGAGAAGGAAAGGGCAATGCTTCCGTCGGCACAATAATCTGCAAATTTCTGGTATGTGGATATTTATTATGCTATACTTATGACAGAGTATGAGCGTGGAGGAATGTCAAATGATTGAGCTTGACAGGGAGCTTTTTGAGCTCAAAGAGAAGATTATGCGCAAAAACAAGGTCGAGGCGATGCTTGAGAGCCTTAAAGCGGAGCTTGACCAGCTAAAAAAGGAAAGGGATAAGCTGCGCAAGTGCGCCGAAAAAGAACAGGCGGACGTCGACCGCCTAGAAAGGCTGAGCCTTACATCGCTGCTTTATGCCGCAATCAACAAAAAAACCGAAAAGCTTGACAAGGAAAAGGCGGAGGCATATGCCGCGGCCGTCAAGCTCAGGTCAAAGGAAATGCAAATTGAAAACGCCGAGAGGTATGCTCAAACCCTGAAAGCGGAACTTGAAACCCTTTCGGATGTCGAAGCAAGATACAACGAAGCTTTCGCAAAAAAGTCCGAGGTACTGAAGACGGCAAGACCTGAGCTGGCTTCAAAAATTACTTACATCGAGGAAAGGCTCGGTTCAATTGCCGCCCAGGAGCGCGAGGTCCAGGAGGCCCTTGACGCAGGGAACGAGGCTTTGGCGCTGATACCGAGTATCGAATATGAACTGGGTAGCGCCCGTTCCCTTGCCACCTTTGACTTGTTCAGCCGCAGCATACTCGCCGATTTGGCGAAGCACTCTCACCTTGACAAATGCCAAAGCCTGATATATGAACTGCAGATGCTGCTCAACCGCTACCGCACAGAGCTTGCCGACATTCAGATACAGGCCGAGCTGCGCGTCCAAATCGACGGTTTTCTGCGCTTTGCCGACTTTTTCTTTGACGGTCTTTTCGCCGACATTACCGTGCTCGATAAAATAGAGCAGTCGCAAAAGCAGGTCGGAGACATACGATGCAGCATTGAGAATATGCAAATCAGGCTGAACAGTATAAAAGACAGCTTTGGTAACGAAGCTAAACGGCTCAGTTTGCAGCTTGAGGAAATTGTATTAAAAGCATAATATCCCACAGTCACAAAAAAACCGCCCGCAGGCGGTTTTTGGCTCGATTCAGACAGGCTATACTATTAACACATACCGGAGCTCGTTTAGCTTTTTGCCGCCGATGTCGGTTTCCGCCATCTCCCCGCTGTAACTAAACCCGTTTTTCTCATAAAACTTACGCGCGGCGAGGTTATCCTCCAAGACCCACAGATATGAACTGCCGTAACCCTTGGAGATAAGCTCGTTAACGGAGGCATTCAGAAGCCTCGTCCCGATTCTCCGATGGAAGTATTCGGGGAGCAGATAGATGGATACGATTTCGCCCCAGCCGGCGTATTTGCTGTCCCTTGCGGGAGAGTAGGTCGAAGCGCCTATAATCCTCTTATCATCACCGACTATCCACAAATTCGGGATTTCTCTTCTCAAGTATTCCGACCATCTTGTTTCGGATATGCCGTCCAGATAGTCCTGAGGGATAATACCCCTATACGCGTATTTCCAGCTCTCGGCATAAACGCGGCTTACATCGTCAATGCTGTCAGTCTCTTTAAATCTCCGGATTTCCACTGTGCGCTCACCCCGCCTCCTATTCTTCCGGCTGATTTCAAATTGCCCCGCCCCTTCGGAGTAAGGACAATATATGCAATAAGTATATATTTAAACTGTGTTAATCGGCAAGGTTTTTGCTGCGGGAATATTGGCCGCCGTTTGACCTCAAAGGCTCTGGATTAAAATAGGACGAAAGCTCAAACTAACACATTACTGACAAACTACTAACAATTTGCTCAAATTCAGTTTTTGCAATAAAACAAAAAACCCTGAAACCATTGAGATTTCAGGTTTTTTCTTGGTGACCCAGCGGAGATTCGAACTCCGGACACCCTGCTTAAAAGGCAGGTGCTCTGCCGACTGAGCTACTGGGTCATTCTGGCTGGGATGGCAGGACTCGAACCTGCGGATGCCAGAGTCAAAGTCTGGTGCCTTACCGCTTGGCGACATCCCAATATCGAGTTCTTGCCCAAACCTGCAGAAAAGTGGGGTGGATGATCGGACTCGAACCGACGCCCTCCAGGGCCACAACCTGGCGCTCTAACCACCTGAGCTACACCCACCGCATACGTCTTTTAAGTTGGGGCACCGCTTCTCTATCCGAAAGCGGCGCCGCTGGCACGCCAGAAGGGATTCGAACCCCTGGCCTACTGCTTAGAAGGCAGTTGCTCTATCCAGCTGAGCTACTGGCGCGTGTTTATTGATTTTTAATTAGCCCGTCCCTTCCTGCAACAGGGCGAAACGACACAGGCAGTTAAGAAAACATCCCCCTTGAGGGAGGAGAGGGTTATTGGAGCGGGTGATGGGAATCGAACCCACGTATCCAGCTTGGAAGGCTGGTGTTCTACCATTGAACTACACCCGCGAAATGTATCCAAAACATCAGTATTCCATAAAAGGCGCTTTAAGATAATAGCATTTATTCACTAAAATGTCAACACATTTTTTGCTGATTAATATGGGAGCGGACAAAATCCGCTCCCTCAAATCACTTGTATCAGCTTATAAAATATGCCGCTCTCTTAGGGCTTGATTACACTTCCATTATTACCGGAATTATCATCGGGCTGCGCTTTGTAAGCTTATAGAGCGCCGCCGAAATATCGGTTTTTATGCTCGCCTTTATTGTCACCCAATCCCGGATATTGTTTTTCTTGCAGTTGTCCAGGGTCGTGAGCACCAGGCTTCTGAGCTCCTCGATGAGGTCGCCGGACTCCTTGACGTAGATAAAGCCCCTTGTGATAATATCGGGCCCCGATACAAGCTCGCCATCCTCGCTCGAGAGGCTGAGCACGACGACCAGCATTCCGTCCTGTGCAAGGTGCTTTCTGTCGCGAAGCACCACGCTGCCGACGTCGCCGACGCCCGTGCCGTCCACAAACACCCTGCCGGAGGGCACGGTACCGTTTTGCTTTATGGACCTGGATGTAATCTCAATAACCTCGCCTATCTCGCCTATGACTATATTCTTCGGGTTTATGCCCATCAGCTTGGCAAGCTCCGCGTGGAGCCTTAGATGCCTGTGCTCGCCGTGCACGGGGATAAAGAACTTCGGCTTTACAAGGCCGAGCATAATCTTCATCTCCTCCTTGCAGGCATGGCCCGAAGCGTGGATGTCACTCTGCTTGCCGTAGATGACGTTGGCGCCCCTTCTGAAGAGTTCGTTTATTATATGGCTCACAGTCTCCTCGTTCCCGGGTATCGCCGAGGCCGAGATAATAATTTTGTCGCCGGGGCCTATTTCCACCTGCTTATGCCCGGAGAAGGCCATGCGATACATAGCGGACATGGGCTCGCCCTGGCTGCCCGTGGTTATTATCGTGACCTTGTCCTTGGGCAGGCCCTTTATCTGCGTCATATCCATCAAAACGCCGTCGGGTATCTTAAGATAACCGAGCTTTGTCGCAACCTTTATCACGTTTTCCATGCTCCGCCCGGTAATTCCGACGCGGCGCTTATGCCTTGCAGAGGCATTTATGACCTGCTGTATGCGGTGTACATTGGACGCAAAGGTGGTGACGATTATGCGCTCCTTGCAGCCGTCGAAATGCGCGTCAATCTCTTCCCCGACCGATCTTTCGGAAACCGAATAGCCGGGATTTTCAACGTTGGTCGAGTCGGCGAGCATGGCAAGAACGCCCTGCTTTCCGAGCTCACCGAGCCTGGCAAGGTCAATCATCTCTTCGGAAATCGGGGTTGTGTCTATCTTGTAGTCGCCCGTGTGGATAACGCAGCCGAGCGGCGTGTGGATGGCAAGCGCCACCGAGCCGACGACGCTGTGGTTTACATGAATAAACTCAACTTCAAAGCTGCCTGCGGTGATAAACTCGCCCGGCTCGACCGTGATTATCTCCGCTTTGTCCAGGAGCTTGTGCTCCTCGAGCTTTATTTCAACGAGGCCGGCCGTCATCCGGGTTGCGTAAATCGGCACGTTGACCTCGCGCAGAAGATACGGAAGCCCGCCGATATGGTCCTCGTGCCCGTGCGTCAGAACTACCGCCCTTACCCGGTTTTTGTTCTTAACCAGATAGGTAAAATCGGGAATAACCACATCAATACCGTACATCTCGTCGTCCGGGAAACCCATTCCGCAGTCGACGACGATAATATCCCCGTGGCACTCGTAGATGGTAATATTCTTACCTATCTCGTTGAGTCCGCCAAGTGGAATAATCTTCAGTTTTTCTGCCATTTAGTATAAAATTCTCCTTCTAAAGTAAAAATAATAAATTTTGCCTTATGTAGTATTTTCGAGTACACAAATCCTAGGGTTGGGAAATGAGCGCGCAAACGGCCCTGAATCGCCGGTGCATTTATGCGTTTCCCCCACCCTTAGGGCAATGTGCAGTTTAAATATATTTTAAGTACACACGTACATAATGCCATTTTAACCAAAAACATCGAAAAAAACACTATCCAAAGAACTATATCAGAGTTAAGCGTATTTGTCAAATCCTGCTACTTTGTTTTCTCAGTAACAGTTCCCGCTTTGCTAGCAAATTTGCGACATAACGCCGAATACTTCAGCCTGGAACTGATTTGTGCCCGGCATAATCAGCAAGGGCAGATATTTTATCTATAGTTTAATTATCTCGTCTACGGCCACTTTTATACCCCCAACAATTATAAAACGTCCACAGGCAGTCTTCCCGCGCAAAAAGCTTGGTAGACTTTCTTTTAATCTAATTTTTATTTTTCTTAAATTTGGATTTAATTCGGATGTGATACCGTTAATATGCTGTTTCCGCGTATTTGTAAACTATCCTTTAACAGGCGCGACACCTTTTAATAAACCGTTTAGCCGCGTTTGCCGTCCAGGATGAGCTTTATCAGCAGCGGCGCGTTTGTTGAAATCAGAATAAACCAGTAATTTCCAGATAGTAAAGTATATTAAAACAAGCACGCACCATATGGCGAGAAAAACAAAGGTTAAGTTTTTTCTTTTCATTATAATTTCTCCTATCGCAGGCATTGATGCATGATGCGCCTGTATATTATTTCCGCTGCTTTTCTGGCGGAAACCTCGCTTACGTCGATTTTATCGGTATCCATTTCAAGATAATTTTTCAGCCTCGACACGCTTCTGTCAATTACGTCTTCAGCCCTTTTCCCCAGTTCTATATCCTTATTAATCCTCGAAATCAGAGCCTTCTCCGAACACAGCAGGGAAAACTTATACAAAACACAATCCCGTTTATCCAGCCTGGACAATATATCGTCAAGGATGGCCTGTTCATGCATTACCCAGCAAAAAACAATGTTTTCATACACCGAGCACGAGATAAAATTGTTAAGCAGGTAACAGATGTTGTCCATTACCATCTTTTTGGTTTCGGCGTTCACAATAAATGGCGACATATCCCAGCACCAGTCGCCGTCAAGAAAGGCGCAGTTCGGCAGGAGCTTTTGAAGCTCCCTGCAGGTCGCCGTTTTCCCCACGCCCATGGTTCCGTTTATGAAAATCAGATTTTTCATTTTAAGCTCTCCGAGACTTGAAAAAATCGCCAGTTCACAATAATCGCTTATAATCTTAATATATCATCCCGGCAAATAAGATGAAACATGGTTTAAAGGTTTTTTCCTTAACAAACCATGTTTCGTGTAAGGGCTTTTTACTTTACTTGATAAAAAGCTTATCCGACATGGACATTAAGCTCCGCTACATCTCCCTTCTGCCCTCGAGCGCCCTGAAGAGCGTGGCGTCGTCGGCGTATTCTAGGTTGCTGCCGACGGGTATTCCGTAGGCAAGCCTTGTGACCTTCACGCCCATGGGCTTTAAAAGGCGCGAGATGTACATGGCTGTCGCCTCTCCCTCGGTGTCGGGGTTTGTCGCCATTATTACCTCGCTGACCCCGCCCTTCCCCACGCGGCCTATGAGCTCCTTAATCCGCAGGTCGTCGGGGCCGACGTGGTTCATCGGGGATATGACACCGTGCAGCACGTGGTAATGACCGTTAAACTCCCTCGAGCGCTCAATTGCCATGACGTCCTTCGGGTCTGCTACAACGCAGATAACGGAAGGATCGCGCCTGGGGCTGCGGCAGACGGAGCACAGCTCGGCGTCGGTCAGGTTCTGGCATATATGGCAGCAGCGGATGCTGCTTCTCGCCTCAAGTATCGCGTTCGCGAAGGCCTCGGCCTCCTCCCCCGGCTGGCGGAGCACATGGAAGGCAAGGCGCTGTGCTGTTTTTCTGCCGATTCCCGGCAGCTTTGCAAAACATTCGGTGAGCCTCTCTAGCGGCTCGGGGAAAAAACTCATCGTCTTAACCTCTCAGTAATTTTATCATCCCGGCGGGGTCCCCGGCGCTGAAAACAGCGCTTCCCGCGACCAGCACGTCCGCGCCCGCCTCAATGCAAGTCCTGGCGGTTTCGGGATTCAGCCCGCCGTCAACCTCAATTTCGCAGCTCAGCCCCTCCCTGTCGACAAACTCCCTCAGGGCACGGATTTTGGATACCTGCTCAGCCATGAATTCCTGGCCGCCGAAGCCTGGCTCGACGCTCATAACGAGCACCATGTCCAGCAGGCTCATAAAGGGCCAGAGCATCTCAACCGGCGTTTTGGGCTTGATTGAGAGCCCTACCTTCTTGCCGAGAGAGCGCAGGGTGTGGACGGCCTCAAAAATTTTTTCTGGCAAATCCGCCTCCAAATGAAAAACGACTATATCGGCGCCCGCCTCAGCGAAGGCCTTAACATAGCGGTGGGGCTTGTCTATCATAAGGTGCACGTCCAGCACCAAATCGGTGATTTTCCTAATCGACTTCACCACAGGCAGGCCTATTGATATGTTCGGAACAAAATTTCCGTCCATTACGTCTACATGGAGGTAGTCGGCTCCACCGTTTTCGACAATTTTTATGTCCCTCTCAAGGTTTGCAAAATCGGCCGAAAGTATTGAAGGGGCAATTTTCACCATGTAACGATACCTCCAAAGCAAACATAGAATTTAGTGGCGCTGTGGCGAGCCGCACGCTTTTATATAGGGGCCGTTGTGGGACTGAAGACACATCGGCCCCAGTGTGCAGCGCAAGGCCGGACAAGCCCTTTTAACGCTTCAACTTCGCGGATTGAGATGGCTATTTTAGGTATATAATTATATAATATAATTAATGATACTACCAATAGAATTATATTATCTAACAGCCTGAAATACTTGTCAAGTTCTAAGCCAAATAAGACCCCTTTTTTCTTGACAGGGGGTGATGGGGATAATACAATGGTCTAGGCACAATTATCCTATGTATTTACAGGAGGTGATTAGGTTTGCGCAGGATTGTCAAGAAATCCGTGCTTCCGATATACGCGGCCGCCGGCATGTGGCTTATCTACTGCCTGTTTTTCCCTCTATACGCGCTCTGGCACTTCATAGTGGTCATAGCCGCAACGGCCATAACCTTTGCCATTTTCAAGAAGCTCTGCCCCGACAAGGTTATTGAGGTGGAAGAGCCCGAGGCACCCGAGCCGGAGCCGGAACTTCCCCCCGAAGTTGCGGCGCTTATAGCCGAGGGCAAACTTGCGATGGCGGAAATGGACAGACTTAAAAACAGCATAGGCAATCCCGACGTAAAATCTAAAATCACCCAGATTATGATACTTTCCGACAAGATTGTCCGGCACGCCGAAAACGACGTGACAGACCTCACGCGAATAAGGAAGTTTTTAAACTACTATCTCCCCACCACGATAAAGCTTCTGAACGCATATGACCGCATGTACGAACAGGGCATTCGCGGCGAGCATATAGGCGGGACTATACAGCGCATTGAGGATATGCTCGACACCATTATTGCCGCCTATGAAAAGCAGCTTGACGCGCTGTTTTTCAACGAGGCTCTTGATATTGAGACCGACATAGAGGTTTTGGACACAATGCTCACCCGAGAGGGTCTGAAAAGCGGCGGTCCCGGCAGCACTCTGCAGGGTAGTTAATACGAGAGGATGATAAGGATGACTGAGAACACCAACATGGAATATACCCCCAAACTGACTCTTACTCCGGACCTGGAAGTCCCCGCCCTCGTGCTCAAGCCCGAGGATGAGGTAGCAGCCATTGAAAAGGCGCAGGAGGAAGCCGTCACCGCCACACTTGACATGAGCCAGCTTTCCGAGGCCGAGCAGAAGGCGGTGATGGAGTTTGCAAAGCAGATAGACGTCTCTGACACCAACACCGTTTTGCAGTACGGAGCCGCGGCGCAGAAGAATATAGCGGAGTTCTCGGAAACAACGCTGAGCAACGTCCGCACAAAGGACATGGGTGAGGTCGGAGATATGCTCGGCAACCTTGTCGTGGAGCTCAAGGGCTTTAACTTCTCCCCCGAGGAGAAGAGGGGCTTAAAGGGGCTGTTTAAACGAGCTACGAACCATATCGCCGCCCTAAAGGCACAGTACGAGAAGGCGGAAGCAAACGTCGACAAGATAGTCGAAATGCTCGAGCAGCACCAGATTACCCTTTTGAAAGACGTAGCTCTTCTCGATAAGATGTATAAGCTCAACCAGACATATTTCAAGGAGCTCGGCATGTATATCCTTGCGGGCAAGCTAAGGCTCTCCGAGCTAAGGGCAAACGAGCTGGCCGCGCTTCAGAAAAAGGCGGAGGAAACGGGGCTGCCCGAGGACGCGCAGGCGGCAAACGATTTTGCCAACATGTGCAATCGCTTTGAGAAGAAGATACACGATTTGGAGCTTACCAGGATAATATCAATACAGATGGCTCCGCAGATAAGGCTTATTCAAAACAACAACAGCCTTATGATAGAGAAGATACAGACCTCGATAGTCAACACCATCCCGCTCTGGAAGAGCCAGATGGTGCTCGCCTTGGGGCTGCACCATTCGCAGCAGGCGATGGAGGCGCAGCGCTCGGTCACAAACGTCACCAACGAGCTTCTAAGGCGCAACGCCGAAACGCTCAAGATGGGCAGCATTGAAGTAGCCAGGGAGAGCGAGCGCGGCATAGTGGACCTTGAAACGCTCAAGCATACAAACCAGATGCTGATTGAAACGCTCGAATCCGTAAGGCAGATTCAGGAGGAGGGCTCTATGAAGCGCCGCGAGGCGGAGGCCGAGCTCGGGCGAATAGAGAACGAGCTTAAGCAAAAGCTCCTGGAGATAAGGAAACAGTAGGAACAGCGGTGGCGGGCATGAAAGCTCCGGGCAGGTTATTATCCTGCTGGGCTCCTGACCTCCGCGAAAAACGCACATAAGCGCAGGCGAAGCACTTTATCCGTAGCTTCAACAGCGGCGAAAGGACGGTCATATCACAGTGGGTTTTTTTAAAAAGAGAAGCGGCGCCATCCTCGTTTTTTTCGCTGTCGTTATCCTTGCCTCGTTTTTCGCTGCAAACCGCAGCCTTAGCAGCAAGGTGCAGGAGATAAACGACCTCTTTTCCGACGGCGTCTACGACCCGGACCGGGGCTACAGGCTACCGAGCATAAGAAGGCAGCTTGAGGTCCGCGCTAACGCGAGCAACAACCTGTTGAGCCTGGGCCGGTACTTCCCCGAATCAAATTCCGAAACAGAGGCGCTGAGCGATGTGCGCACACGGCTTATTAACGGGCTTTCCAACTCCTCCGGAGCAAGCAAGCTCTATGATATAAATAAGGAGCTTGACGCAGCCTTCAACGCGCTGTATAAGAAGCTGAACATGCTCACGCTGACGGAGAAAGAGCGGGATATGGCTGACGATTTATTCAACGAATGGGAAAACACCGCCGCTCTCATCCAGAAAAGCCGCTATAACGAGGCGGTGCGTGAGTTCAGCCGCGAGGTTTTGTCCGTCTTCCCGACAAATTACGTAATGAAATTCGCCCTCGTAAATCCCCCCGAGCTGTTTGAATAGTTTGCGCTTAAATTATGAAAGGACAGATACTAAAATTGAAAAAGGCTTCGCTTGTTTTTGTGGCTGTTTTATTGCTCGCTCTCACCCTCGTCTCTCCCGCCTCTGCGCTTGTAGAGCAGCGCGAGGAATTCTATGTGGCGGACTACGCCGGGGTGCTCACAGAGGATACAAAGCAGTATATAATAGACGCAAACGCCGCGCTTGAATACTACACGGGCGGCCAGATAGTCGTCGTCACCGTCAAATACCTGGACGGGCTTTACGCCGACGAATACGCCGCCGCGCTGATGAACAACTGGGGCGTGGGCGATGCCGAGCGCAACAACGGCATGCTACTCCTGCTCGCGACCGAGGAGAACAAGGCCTGGCTCAGCCAGGGCGCCGGCATAGCCGAGGCGTTTGGCGACGACAGGATAAACTCCCTCCTCGACAAATACTTCTGGAAGGAGTTTGACAACAGGGATTTCGACGGGGCAGTAAACAGCCTGTTCCCGCAGCTTCTCAACTGGTATGAGGACTACTACATCGTGGACCTTGAAGGAAAGGAGCAGTATGACTCCGGAAGCTATTACAATCCGGGTTACAGTTCAGGAGGCAACTACGGCTCCAGCTCCATTTTCAGTATTCTGTTTTTCATAATCTTTATAATAATAGTGTTTCGTATACTCATTTTCTCTGTTTCCTCCAGAAGAACCGTATATCGCCGCGACCGCTCCGTTCCCCTCTGGCCCTTCCTCTTATGGGGCAAAAGCTCCATGCGCAATCGAAATATGTTTTTCCGCACCCCTCCTCCCCCTCCCCCGGACTTGCATAACAATACCCGGCCCCGCAACGACAGGGGCGGAGGCTTCGGCGGTTTCGGCGGAGGCTTCGGCGGACGCGGCGGAGGCGGCTTTGGCGGGGGCTTCGGTGGCGGAGGTCGCGGAGGCGGGCTTGGTGGAGGCGGCGGTGGCCGCAGTAGCGGTGGCGGCGGCGGAAGACGTTAAAGGGGAGAAGAAAATGAGTAAGAAGAATAACGGTCGTTTTGAGATAGTGACCGAACAGAGTATAAGCCTCACAAGAGGGGTTACCGTTCTCCTGGACAGAGAGACCGGAGTGAACTACCTGTTCTACCAGAGTGGCTACAGCGGAGGGCTAACCCCTTTACTCGACAGGGATGGAAAACCCGTCGTTTCGACGGTCTACGGTAACTTTACCAATACCAAATAAAGCTTAAGGGCGGCAAGCTCCGCCCTCTATTAATACCGCCCCTGTTATTACAAAATACTGTAAAAGGAACCTGCCATGAAAAAAAGAAAAATCATCCCGTTATTGCTTATAATCGTACTGCTTTTAAGCCTGCTCACGGCCTGTAACCCCGCTCCCCAACCCACGACCACTCCTGAGCCCAGCCCAAGTCCCACCGTGCAGGTTACTCCGGAGCCCACTCCCGAACCCACTCCGGAACCGACGCCCCAGCCGGACACAAAGCCGCTCGTCTGGGAGGTCAAAGCGGAGGACAGTGACGGGCACATATATCTTTTCGGCTCTATTCATGTCGGGGGCAAGGGCCTGTACCCTCTGCCCGATGTGATTATCGACGCCTACAAGAGCACGGATATTCTGGCCGTCGAAGTGGATATAACCTCAATGCTCACAAACATCTTAACGCAACTGGCCCTCACCCGCAGGCTCATGTACCCCGAAGGGGACGATATTACAAAGCACTTAAGTCAGGAGACCTACGAGCTTGCCGTGGATTTCTTAAAGAAAAACGGCCAATACTTGCCCGTTTATGACAGATATAACATCTACTTTTGGAATTCGCTAGTAGACGGGGTTGCTTTAGCTCTCGCGGAGATGGACGCCGGCGCGGGTATCGACAGTTATTTCCTCACAAAAGCGCGTCAGGAGGGCAAGGAAATCTACGAAGTTGAGAGCATAGACTTTCAGCTCGACCTCCTGTGCTCTCAGCCGGATCTCCTCCAGGACTACATGCTCCGCTCCTCAATACTGCATATGGATCTTACCATAGAAAACCTGCGCGCAATTTTCGACGCCTACCGCCGCGGGGACGAGGCGGCTCTGACGGAGCTGGTGCTGCCTGATGTCGAAGATACTGACTTGGAGGAGCTCCCCGAGGAGGAAGCCGAGGAGCTTAACCGGATGAGCGAGGCTTATTATCATCAGATGTATACTGAGCGCAACATCGCAATGGCTCAGTGCGCAGAGCAGCTCCTTGAAGAGGGCAAGAGAGTGTTTTACGTCGTCGGCGTGGCGCATATGCTCGGCGACGGCGGAATTGTGAACCTTCTGAGAGAGGCGGGCTATTCGGTTACGCAGATAGTTTATTGAATATTATTCATAATCCGCCTTAATACCTGGGTCGCTATGTATATTTATACATATTTCCCGGGTTAGGTTGACTTTTTATTCGCGGTGTGCTATGCTTCCACTAAAACAAAACGCTAAAGGAGCAGCAATATGAAGCAGATAAAAAAATGTGTTCTGGCATATTCGGGAGGGCTTGACACCTCCATAATCATCCCCTGGCTCAAGGAAAACTACGGCTGCGAGGTCATCGCGGTCTCCGCCGACGTCGGGCAGGGTGGCGGCGAACTCGACGGCCTTGAGGAAAAGGCCATAAAAACGGGTGCTTCCAAGATTTATATACTCGACCTTGTCGACGAGTTCGCCGAAGAGTACATTATCCCGACAATGCAGGCGGGCGCGACATACGAGGGCTACCTTCTCGGCACTTCCTTTGCCCGCCCGATTATCGCAAAGCACATAGTGGACATCGCCCTAAAAGAGGGCGCCGACGCCATATGCCACGGCTGCACCGGGAAGGGCAACGACCAGGTGCGCTTTGAGCTGACCATCAAGGCCTTCGCGCCCCAGATGAAGATAATAGCGCCCTGGCGCGAGTGGGACTTAAAGAGCCGCGACGACGAAATCGACTACGCTGAATCGAGGGGCATACCGCTTAAGATAAGCCGCGAGACCAATTACTCCAAGGATAAGAACATCTGGCACCTCAGCCACGAGGGCCTGGACCTTGAGGACCCCGGCAACGAGCCCGATTACCAGAAGGAAGGCTTCCTCGAGATGGGGGTTTCCCCCGAACAGGCCCCCGACAAGCCGACCTATGTGGAGATTGAGTTTGAAAAGGGCATTCCGACGGCTGTGGACGGCAAGAAGATGAAGCCGAGCGACGTAATCCGAACTCTAAACAAGCTCGGCGGGGAAAACGGAATCGGCATACTTGACCTCGTCGAAAACCGCCTTGTCGGAATGAAGAGCCGCGGCGTCTACGAGACCCCGGGCGGCACGATACTCTACCGCGCGCACTCCACGCTTGAAACGCTCTGCCTTGACAAGGACACCCAGCACATGAAGGCAAGGCTCGCCATCACCTTTGCAGAGCTTGTATACAACGGGCAGTGGTTTACCCCGCTGCGCGAGGCTCTCTCCGCCTTCGTCGCAAGCACTCAGCGCAACGTGACGGGCAAGGTAAGGCTCAAGCTCTACAAAGGAAACATCATAAACGCAGGCGTATGGAGCGACTACAGCCTCTATTCCGAAAATATCGCGACCTTCGGCGAGAGCGATTACAACCAGAAGGACGCCGAGGGCTTCATAAACCTCTTTGGCCTGCCGATTAAGGTGCGCGCCATGCTGGAGCAGGGGCTTCTCAACAAATAACATAAGCGAAAGAGGTGCGTTTGACCATGAAGCTTTGGTCGGGACGCTTTGAAAAGAATACGGACGCGCTGGTGGACGAATTAAACGCCTCCATAACCTTTGACTCCCGCCTGTTCAGAGAGGACATAATGGGCAGCATTGCCCACGTAGCCATGCTCGGGGAGACCGGAATTATCTCAGTTAAGGAAGCGGAAAAGATTAAGGCCGCGCTATACGACATCCTCCACGACATAGAGGACGGGAAGCTCGCCTTTACACTCGAAAACGAGGACATCCACATGAGCATAGAGGCTGAGCTTACGCGCCGCATAGGCGAGACGGGCAAGCGCCTTCACACGGCGCGAAGCCGCAACGACCAGGTCGCGCTCGATATAAGGCTCTACTTAAAGCGCGAGATTATGGAGATGCGGGAACTTATCCTCACCCTCATAGCGGCGCTGCACAAGAAAGCGGAAGCGCACACCCAGACCGTCATGCCCGCCTACACGCACCTGCAGCGGGCCCAGCCGACGACCTTTGCCCATTACATGATGGCCTACGCCAATATGTTCAGGCGCGACGTATTAAGGCTTGAGGACTGCCTTGAGAGAATGGACGAATCCCCCCTGGGCAGCGGCGCGCTCACAGGCACAACCTACCCTATCGACAGGGAGATGGTGGCCCGCGCCCTCGGTTTTAAGCGCATTACCCAAAACAGCCTTGACGGCGTGTCTGACCGCGACTTTGCGATTGAGCTGCTCTCGGACCTCTCGATACTCATGATGCACCTGTCGCGTCTTTCCGAGGAGATAATACTCTGGTGTTCCTGGGAGTTTGGCTTTATAGAGCTTGACGACGCTTTTTCGACCGGCTCGTCAATCATGCCGCAGAAGAAAAACCCCGACATCGCGGAGCTTGTTCGCGGCAAGACCGGTCGCGTCTACGGGGATTTGATGGCGCTTCTTACAGTCATGAAGGGCCTGCCGCTTGCCTACAACAAGGACATGCAGGAGGATAAGGAGCCCCTCTTTGACGCGATAGACACGGTTAAAAAGTGCCTGCCCGTTTTCACCGCGATGCTCGACACCATGACAGTGCGCAAAGACAGCATGCGCAAGGCCGCAAGCCGGGGGTTTATAAACGCGACGGACTGCGCCGACTACCTCGTAAAAAAGGGCCTTGCCTTCCGCGACGCCTATACGATTGTCGGCAAAATCGTAAATTACTGCATCTCAAGCGGCAAAACGCTCGAGACCCTGGGGTTGGACGAGTACAGGTCCTTCTCACCCGTATTTGAGGCAGACGTTTTCGAGGCGATAGACCTCAAAACCTGCATAAACAGCAGGAGCGTCCCGGGCGGCCCCTCGGTGGAGTCGGTGAGGGCGCAGATGAACTATATAGACGGTTTCCTAAAGGAAAAAACAAAATAATTAACGGGCGGGAACCTCCCGCCCATTTCTTATATGTAGGGTTTCAGCTTTGATGGCTTCTACCGGCACTCGATTTAGCAGTCTCCCGGTGGGTTCCGGACTTCTGTTATTGTATAATTAAATGCATACAGA
>DUPK01000048.1 GCA_012838345.1 Clostridiales bacterium
AACAATATAGCCGTCGTAAAACTCAATTCCGCAGGTATTCTTAATATGCCTGAAGGCGTAGTTGAGAGCATAGCCCTTCCCTATCCTGCACAGGTTGCTTCGCTCAATGACCGTAGCCCCGTTGCGGTGCGCTATCTCTGCCGTATCGTCTGTGCAGTTGTCCGCGACCACATAAATATCAACGAGCTCCCGTGGATAGTTTTGTGCCTTTATGCTCTCCAAAAGCTCCCCGATTACCGCGCTTTCGTTTCTCGCGGCTATCAGTACGGCATATTTGTGCAGCTTTTTCGCATCAATCTCAGGCATTTTCTTGAAAAAACGCACCAAGACATAGCCGAATTGATACGCGTAAAAGCAGAAGAACAATATGAATATTAAGAGGTTTAAGATTTTAACTAGCTGTACCATAACGAATGCCTTTCGTATCGCCATTTCATTAATAATCTTTTACGATTTATTAACATTTTATTAACTATTCTCGACAAAAGCCAGTATAGTATAGTGCCAAATCAAAATCAATGTATAATTTGTAAACATTGAAATATGCCAATATCTGGCCGTTTTCTCTGTGCTTCAAGGACTTTTTTTGAGGAAAAAGTATTTTATTATACGTTATTAATTGTTTCAATTTTGTTAACTCAATATTCAGAAGAATACTTACTTAATTTCCCGTAATAAATCATATAAATACGTTTAAAAATAATAATGCCCCGCATAAGGCGGGGCTGCAGGCAGAAATCAAGTCGCACCAGTTGAAGCAATTTCTTTGATTTTTATGAGGAGGAATTGGAATGGCTGGACGCAGTAAAGTAATGTCTGACAATCTCAAGATGGAGATAGCCAAGGAACTAGGGGTATACGAAACTGTGAAATCCCGCGGTTGGGGCGACGTTTCGTCCAGAGACTGTGGTAATATTGTAAGAAAGGCCATAGAAATGGCCGAACGCAAATTATCCAGCGCTTAGGCGAAGTAAAGATTTCAGTCTGCGGGGGGAGCAAATGATCCCCCCTTTTTATGGCCTTAAGCGAATGCAAAACTTGTTTGCTTTATCGCTATCTTGTGATATACTAACCGCAAAGCCCGGTATATTGACAATTACAATTATTAACGCCAAAAAGCATGTCGGAAAGCGGCGAGAACAAGAGAAAAATACCAACAGATGGATTGACTGAGGTGGTTACCGTGAAAAGAGGGCTGCATACCAAGCTTGTGCTTATCATGCTTCTGCTCATAATATCCCTGATGACAGTTGTCGGCGCTTTCTTGATTCGCGGCGTTCTGGGATTTTATACAAACGAGTTTTACGAGCAGATGATTTCCTTCTTTTCGATGCCCGAGTTTGTCGCGGACCTTCGAAGCGCTGCGGACGACCCGGAGGGCCCTGCAAAGATAGGCGAGATACTTAACGCTTCGCGCGGCGCACTGGGCATCAATTCCGACTCCAGAAACTACTACATACTTGACAGCGAGTTTGGCAACCCTCTTTTGAGCTCGGACCCCCAGGAAGATTTGATTTTGGAGAAAAGCCCCAACATTCTGACGGCGCTGGCTGGCGAGGAGGGCTGGGAAAGCAGCTTAACCCAGGACTACATGGACGTCGCCCTTCCCATCTCCGGACAGAACAACTCCTACATAATCTATATCCGCGACAACAAGCAAACTGTGGCGGACCTCAACATGGAGCTTATCCAGATTATCACGGAGGCCCTGATAATCGGCCTTGTAATATCCGTATTACTGAGTTTTCTGCTTTCAAAAACAATGATTACGCCCATTCAAAGCCTCACCCGGGCCGCCGAGAGAGTCTCACGCGGAGATTTCACGCAGAAAATCGAGGTCCAGACCCATGACGAAATAGGCGTGCTCACCCAGACCTTCAACAACATGGCAAAGCAGCTCAAGGACACGCTCGATGACATTGAAAACGAGCGCAATAAGCTCATGACCGTCTTTCTGCATATGACGGACGGAGTCGTCGCCTTTTCAAGGGACGGCTCGATTATGCACCACAACCCCGCCGCGGAACGGATGCTCGGTATTTCTCTCGGCGACAAATCCGTAAACTTTGACACCATATTCGGCGGCTTTGTATCGATGGACGAGCTTCTTCCGCTCAAAAGCCCTGAATATGCGGAGTTTGAGCACAATATAAACGGAATGGACCTTGAAATCTCCATGGCGCCAATTTCTGGCTACGGAGCCCAGGGCGGCATGCTCGCTGTAATACACGACGTCACCGAGCAAAAGAAATCCGACGCGCTGCGCCGCGAGTTTGTCGCAAACGTCTCGCACGAGCTGAGAACCCCGATTACGAACATCAGAAGCTACGCCGAGACTCTCGCCGATTCCGAGGACCTGCCCCCCGATATGGTGAAGAACTTCCTGAAAGTTATCGTAAACGAGAGCGACCGCATGACGAAAATAGTTCAGGACCTGCTCACTCTGTCGAGATTCGATTCCGGGAAGGCTGACCTGCATTTTGAGAAGTTCAGCTTCTCCCTCTCTGTCAAAAACGTCTTTGATGCCATGCTGATGGAAGCAAAAAAGAGCGGCCTTGAAATGTCCCTGGAGATTGGAGAAAACCTCCCGGACATACTGGGCGACAGGTCCCGGATTGAACAGGTCCTTTTAAACATTATATCCAACGCCGTCCGCTACACCCCCGAGGGCGGACGCATAAGCGTGCGCGCAGGCAGAGAAGATGATACGGTCTGGATGGAGGTTGCGGACACGGGTATCGGCATACCTCCGGAAGACCTCCCGCGCATATTTGACCGCTTCTATAGGGTGGATAAAGCCAGGTCCCGCGCCTCCGGCGGAACGGGGCTCGGCCTCTCCATCGCTAAGGACATCGTAGTAAGGCACAGTGGAAACATCTCCGTCGAGAGCACTGTTGGCAAAGGCACCACAATGACCGTGAAGCTCCCCATTGAACCGCCCGTAAAGCAATAGATAAACTTTATCCGGAGGATTTGACCTTGAAACGGTACTGGGAAACGGGAAAAACTATTCTTATATTCGTTCTTATCGCCTCCGCCGTTTTCCTCGCGGGCAAGACGGGCTATTTTGACGAGTTTGTTGATTCCGCTCCCGCACTGTCCCGCATATCCGGCTGGCTAAGCTCGATAAAAAACACGTCCGCCACCCCCGCTCCGCCCAGCAGCGAGATGAGCTTTGCCGAGGCGGCAAGGCCAGTCTATGCCGTCGTGACCGGAATCGGCGGCCACCACTGGGGCGTCAAGTATGACGGGGCACAGCTTTCGACCTTCTATAACGACACCTCGAACATTCTGGGCGAGTCCCTCGGCTCCTCGTCTCCGCCGCAGGCCATAACCGAGGGCGCCTGGCGCGCCGCCCTGACTTCGGCCGGTATTTACTTTGATTACCTAAACCCCATACCGCTCTCCGCCCTGACAAGGTGGCTGGTCGGAACCGACATGAACCTTTGGGACGCCGAGCACAGCGCCCGGCGCATATGTATCTCGGGCTCCGACGATGGAAAAGGCGTATTCCTGTATTTTATGGACAGCGAGGGAGCTTTCTACAGGTCCCAAACCGCCGTGCAGTATTCCTCGCTTGCCGAATGTATGGCAAAATATCTTCCCAACAACACTCAATATGCTTTCGAATTTGGGGAAGACTTAAATATAGACCCCTATGCGCTTATCATGCCCGGCACCGGCAGAGTGCCTTTGGTCAGCTTGTCCAATCCGGTCCACGACAAAATTTCGCCGGACGAGATACTTTTCAGCTTTGAGATGAATCCCAATCTGGCCTCACCCTATCACGAATCGGGCGCCGTGGTTTACATGATGGAAAACTGCTCGCTGCGCCTTTACGACAGCGGGCTTGCCGTATACAAGTCCACCGGTGATACGGGCGACAGGCTCAAAATTAGATACTCCGGCGGCGAGCCGCGTATAAACGAGCTGCTTGAGGGCGCGCGCTCCTTTATATTCAATCTTATAGGCGGCACAAGCGGAGCTGCGGAGCTGTACTACACGGGGCACAGCATAAGCAAATTGGACGGCAGCGTTACACTGACCTTCGATTACTTCGTAAGCGGCATTCCGGTACGTCTTATGGATTCCCCTCACGCGGCGACTATAAGAATATCGGAAGGGGTCATCACGGAGGCAAGGCTCTGCTTCAGGACCTTCAGTTCTGCGGGCGCCTACACCCCCGCCCTTCCCGACCTGCAGGCCGCGATCCTTGCCGGCGAGGAGGGCGGCTAGCCGGTGCTCGAGTATTTTGAAAGCGGCGGGGATCTGACCCCTCAGTGGACTTCACGGTAGGACACCATACCAACTAAGGACGGCTGGGTTTTGTGGAACTGTCTAAAATAAAAAACATTATAATAATTATCCTCCTGATTGTTAATATAATTTTCCTGGCCCTTTTTTTGATTGGGCGAATTGAAACGAGCAGACTGGAAAAAAAGACAAAGGAGGACCTTGTCCGTATTCTGGACTTGCACGGCATATCCCTTGATATGTCCGCAATCCGAGAGTCCGGCGATTTGGGTTCTTACGAAGTGCTCCGCGACAGCGAAAGCGAAAGGGCCATGGCCGAAGCCGTTTTGGGTAAATGCGAGGTAAAGGACCTCGGCGGAAACATCTATCAATACCTGAGCCCTCTCGGTGAAGGCATATTCAGGGGAAACGGCGAGTTTTCAATTTCCCTTGCAAGCGGCATCCCCCTCTCCGACAGCTCGGTCAAGGGTTTAAGCTCCTATCTCAATAAAATGAACGTCGACGTTGACCTAAAAAGTGCGGAGACGGAGTACAGCGGCGCAAATCTCTCCTCCGTCCGGTTTACTGCCATGTTCGAGGACACCCCCATCTTCAACTGCAGGATTACGATGTCCTTAACAGACAGCAAGCTCATGTCCATTTACGGGCGCAGGCTGACCTCCGCCCCCTCCCCCGCTTCCTCGGAGCCCATGATAGGTGTTTACACTGCCTTGATTAGCTTCCTTAACAGCGTAAAGGAGGCAAATTTGATTTGCAATGAAATCAACGCGGTCACGCCGGGCTATAGCTTCTCGGCTTCCGTATCGGGCAGCGGCCGCCTTGTCCAGTACTGGTGCGTAACCACTGACGTTGGCAAGTATTATGTAAACGGATTGACGGGAGAAATGAGCTCTTTCACCGATTGATAAACTAAATATTATATCGGATTTTGGGGAAATATACTGTATATAGTTTTTTCATGTCGAGCCAGAAAGTTCTTTACATTTTTTATGTAAATGTGGTACAATTGTCTGGAAAATAGACAGCGATATAAAAAGGCCGCGGGAGTACGGCTTAGTACTGCAAATCTATCTAAGGATGTGAGCCTTTGACAAAATATATAATCCATGGCGGGAAGCCGCTCAGCGGTGAAATTACTGTCAGCGGCGCAAAAAATGCCGCCGTTGCTATAATACCCGCCACATTGCTTGTTGACGGAGTTTGCAGAATTGAAAACATCCCCCAGATAAGCGACGTTACCCTGCTCCTCAAGATTCTTGAGCAGCATGGGGCAAGTATCAACACCATAAACAAGCATACCATGGATATAGATTGCTCCGACATCTCAAGGATCGGCACCGCTTTCGACCTCATGCGACAGATACGGGCCTCCTACTATCTGGTAGGGGCGATGCTGGGCAGATTCGGGAGGGCCGAGGTGTCAATGCCGGGAGGCTGTGACCTGGGTGTCAGGCCCATCGACCAGCATATCAAGGGCTTTACTGCAATGGGGGCGGAGGTCGAGATTAGAAACGGCATCATCTACGCAAACGTCCCCCGCGGCAGGCTGCACGGGGCTGAGATTTACCTAGACGTAGTTTCAGTAGGCGCAACCATAAACATAATGCTCGCCGCAGTGTTGGCAGAGGGCCAGACCGTAATTGAAAACGTGGCGCGCGAGCCGCACATAGTCGACGTAGCCAACTTTTTAAACTCCATGGGCGCGGATGTCAGAGGCGCCGGGACAAACGTCATAAAAATCCGCGGAGTAGACAAAATGCGCGGCGGTTTTTACTCCATCATACCCGACCAGATTGAGGCCGGCACCTACCTGGCCGC
Source organism: Clostridiales bacterium (assembly GCA_012838345.1). GTDB lineage: Bacteria > Bacillota > Clostridia > Oscillospirales > Oscillospiraceae > DUPK01. The sequence goes on from DUPK01000048.1 coordinate 6,073, forward strand.
GGTGGCAGCCACCGGCGGCGAAGTGCTGCTCAGGAACGTCATCCCCAAGCACCTTGACTGCATTACCGCAAAGCTCATAGAGATGGGCGTGACAATAGAAGACCGCGAGGATTCGGTCCTTGTAAGGCGCACGGACCGGCTTTTAAGGACAAACCTGAAAACCCTTCCCTACCCCGGCTTCCCGACGGACATGCACCCTCAGGTAGCCGTCGGACTTTGTCTGGCCGAAGGCACCAGCGTTGTAACCGAGGGCGTCTGGGATAACCGTTTCAGGTATGTGGACGAGCTAAGAAGGATGGGTGCAAAAATACAGGTTGACGGCAAAATTGCCGTTATCGAAGGCGTGAAGGCCCTGACGGGCGCGCCGGTTAAGGCCTGTGACCTTCGCGCGGGAGCCGCTATGGTCATAGCGGGCCTGTGCGCACTGGGAACCACCGAGGTGGAGGATGTGTTCCACATCGAGCGCGGTTATGAGAACATGGTGGAAAAGTTAAGGGGCCTGGGCGCCGAAATTGAGTGCGTGGACGTCATTGAAAAGGTGCCATCCCCCGGCATAGCCATCTAAGTAATTTCATAGTCTGAACATATAAGCGGGGGCGTCTTTTATAGGATGCTCCTTTTCTTTAAGAAAAGCGTAAGTAACCCGATCGGAAGTGAAAAATTGAAATTCTGTACCTTTGCAAGCGGCTCAAGCGGAAACTGCACGCTGGTTTCCCACGAGAGCACGCATATACTTATAGATGCCGGCATCTCCCTTAGACGAACGGTTTTTTCTCTGAAGGAACTTGGGCTGGAGCCCTCGGATTTGTCCGGCGTCCTTGTTACTCATGAACATACCGACCATGTGAAGGGTCTATATAATCTGACAAAACACTTTGCCGTCCCGATTTTTGCCACGCATAAAACGGCAATTGCCCTGGTATCTTCTAGGCCGGAACTTAACGAAGCAATCTGCGTCTTTAATTCGGGCGACAGCTTCGGGCTCGGCTCTATGGAGATACATAGCTTCAAAACGCCCCATGACACCCCCGAAAGCGTCGGGTATAAACTGCGAGCGGGCAGCAGAGCTTTGGCACTTGTGACAGACCTCGGCTGCGTGCCCGGCTCAGTGCTCAACGCCGTTAGCGGCTGCGATGCTGTCATACTCGAAGCAAACCACGACGTGGAAATGCTCATAAACGGCAGATACCCTCCCTTTCTCAAAAAGCGGATTCTGGGAGACAGGGGGCACCTTTCAAACGAGGCCGGCGCGCAGTTTGCAATGAACCTCGTCCAAAGCGGTACAAGGCGTCTGGTGCTCGCCCACCTCAGCCGTGACAACAACACGCCGGAGCGTGCCTTTTCGGCGTTTAACCTACATCTCAGGAGCGGCGGTGCCGTCCTGGGCAGGGATTTTGAAATGTCCGTCGCCCCGCGCGACACATTGAGCATGATTTACTCGGTATAATGGAGACATTGCATATGCTTGGTGTAAAAATTATCTGTGTGGGAAAACTTAAAGAAAAATACTTCAGCGACGCCGCCAATGAATATATAAAAAGACTGGGCGCTCACTGCAAGCTGGAGATTGAAGAGCTGCCGGAGTGCCGTCTCCCGCTCAATCCTTCAGCGGCGGATGTGGAATCGGCGCTTTTGCAGGAGGCCGAGAGAATTGAGCTCAGGCTTCCGAGCAATACGGCCATAATAATACTCTGCGTCGAGGGCAAGATGCTTGACAGCGTGCAGCTTTCGCAGATGCTCCAGAAGTTCGCTGCATACGGTAAGTCGCGCCTTTGCTTTATAATCGGCGGTTCCATAGGCCTTCATCAGCGCATTAAGGACCGCGCCGACTTTAAGCTGTCACTGTCCAGAATGACCTTTCCGCACCATCTTGCGAGAATAATGCTGCTTGAGCAGCTTTACAGAGGCTTTAAAATAGCCGAGGGTTCAAGGTATCATAAATAGTTGCGGAGAATAGGAGGCATATATGCTCTGGTGTCACAACTGCAATTCCGAACACAACGACGATATTAAGACCTGTCCCGAATGCGGGGGCGAGCTTTCCGAGGAAATGCCTCCGACCCCGATTGAGCCTGCAAAAGCAAGCTGGCGCTTTACTTTCAGGAAATCAAAGGACTCTCCCGAGTGGCCGATTGACTCAAGCGGAAACAAAGTAAAACCCGCTTTTCTCGCGAACATCAGCGGAACGCAGCTAGACTACGAGATGGCCCTCTCCCTTCTCAGGGCCTATAATATCCCGTACACCTGCGACTTTCCCGGAGCCGGGCCCCTCGTGAGAATCCTTGTCGGCTTCTCCGGCGCCGGAATGGATATTTATGTGCCGGAAACAATGCTTGATGATGCAAGGGAAATACTCTTCGTCGGCGCCGAGGACGAAAACTGAGCTTCGGAGAGGTTTGGCTATGAGTTACATCGACGAATATAATAAGTGGTTTCAAAGCCCCTCGCTGTCCGCGGAGGAAAGGGCCGAGCTTAAATCCATTGCAAACGACCCGAAGGAGATTGAGGACAGGTTCTTCGCCCCCCTCTCTTTCGGCACCGCCGGCCTTCGCGGGATAATGGGCACGGGTCTGCACCGCATGAACATACATGTTATCCGCCATGCGACACAGGGCTTTGCATCCCTGATACGCGCACTAGGTCCGGACGCTGCAGGGCGGGGAGTAATCATATGCTATGATTGCCGCAAAAACAGCCCCCTTTTCGCACGGGAAGCTGCAAGCGTCATGGCTGGAAACGGAATAAAGGTAAGGATTTTCGACGCACTCCGCCCGACGCCGGAGCTCAGCTTTGCCATACGCGAGTACGGCGCCATTGCGGGGATAAACATAACGGCCAGCCACAATACAAAGGAGTATAACGGCTACAAGGTTTACTGGGAGGACGGGGCGCAGCTTCCGCCTGAGCACGCCGGCGCCGTTGCCTCGGAGATGGCGAAAATTGATATTTTCACCGGGGTCAAACTAAAAAACTACGAGAAGGCTCTGGCCGAAGGGCAAATCGAGCTCATCGGCGAGGAGATTGACCGGAAGTTCCTCGACAAAGTGCTTGCCCACGCGATAGACAGGGAATGCGTCAGGAAGGCGGCGGACAACCTGAAAATCGTCTACACCCCCTTTCACGGCACTGGCTACAGGTTTGTCCCCGAGGTCCTCAAAAAGCTCGGCATAAAGCACCTCTACCCCGTTCCGGAGCAGATGGTGCTCGACGGAGATTTTCCGACCGTAAAGAGTCCAAACCCCGAGTACCCCGAGGGCTTCCACCTTGCAATTGAGCTTGCCCGGGAGAAAGATGCCTCGCTCATTATAGGCACAGACCCCGATTCCGACAGGCTCGGAATTATGGTTAAAAAGGGCGACAACTACATCAGCATAAGCGGCAACCAGCTCGGCGTGCTGCTCATGGACTATATCATTAACGCAAGAAAGGCAGCCGGTACGCTGCCCGGTAACGCCGCAGTACTGAAATCAATAGTCACGACCAAAATGTCCGACAAGATAGCCCATATGAACGGTGTATATATTGAGGACACCTTCACCGGCTTCAAGTTCATGGCCGAGAGAATCAAGGAATTTGAGGCAAGCGGCGAGAAAAAGGTTATCTTCTCTTACGAGGAGTCATACGGCTATATGGTGGGCGACTTCGTGCGCGACAAGGACGCCGTGACCGCTTCCATGCTCGTGGCCGAGATGGCGGCCTCGTACCACCTGAAGGGCATGACCCTCTACGATGCCATGCAGTCGCTGTATGAAAAATACGGCTATCACTGTGAAAAAACTTTGAACCTCGTCATGCCCGGCCTTGACGGGCTGAAGAAGATGCGCAAGCTCATGGAAACCCTCCGGACGCAGCCTCCGAAGGAGATAGGCGGCACTGCTGTCCTTCGCTTAACGGATTATCTCCCGGGCACGGTGCTGGATGTAAAAAGCGGAGCAGCTGCGGAGTCAAGGCTCCGCGGCTCGAATGTCCTATATTTTGAGCTTGAGGACGGCACCGATTTCATCGTACGTCCCTCCGGAACGGAACCGAAAATTAAAGTCTACATCATGGTCAAGGGACAGTGCGCAGACGACTGCGGGGAAAAGATAAGTGTCTATGAGAAATACGCAAAAACCCTTGAGGGCTAGGCCGTTTCCCGCAGCTAAACCCGTAAAAATGTGTTATTCACGTAAAGCGCACGTTTATTGTAAATAATTTACACTAATTCGTCTGATTATATATTGACATTTTGGCCTGTATGTCTTATAATGGCGTCCAGATAAGGGAGTAGTTGGCACTATATGTGTAATAAAGTCAACATAATGACTCTGTCTGGCTTTGTTTTAAACAACGAGACTTATCTGCGAATTGACGCAGATAAGTCTCGTTTAGGTTTATTGGGAGATGTGAAATGAGCCTTGCTTCTCTGATACTTCTGGCCTTTGCGCTTTCCATGGACGCTTTCGCCGTGGCAATCTGCAAGGGGCTTGCAATGAAGAAAATAACCCTCAAAAAGGCCCTGATTGTAGGCTTGTACTTTGGGATATTCCAAGCGGGCATGCCTCTCCTGGGGTACTTCTTAGGCTCCTTTTTTGAGCATCTGGTCACCTCGATTGACCATTGGATTGCGTTTATTCTGCTCTCGGCCATAGGCGCTAAGATGATACACGAGGCACTAAGCTGTACCACTGAGGCGGGAGATGATTCCCTGTCCTTTAAGACCATGATAGTTCTGGCAATTGCAACCAGCATTGACGCTCTGGCAGTCGGGATAACTCTTGCCTTCTTGCAGGTTAACATATATTACGCGGTAACCTTTATAGGATTTATTACTTTTGCTCTTTCGACTGCCGGCGTGAAAATCGGCAACATTTTCGGCGCAAAGTTCAAATCCCGCGCCGAACTAGTGGGCGGTACGGTCCTCATCATAATCGGGGTAAAGATATTGATTGAGCACCTGTTCCTGCAATAGTCCGGCAAGTCCTTAATTCCAGTAGTGAACACGCCGCCATGGCATATGGGCGGATACAGAACCAAAAAGCCAGAGACAGAGAGAACTTCACCCCAATCGTCAGAGAGTATGATATACCGGTAACGATTGGGGTATTAACTATGTAAAAAGAGGTATCAAGCGATACACGACGCTTAACGGCAAGTAGCAAAAGCAACATGAGGGGAGGAACATATGGCGGATTTAAAGATATTTGCGAACAATATCGAAGCCGAAGCGTTAAATCAGATACATGCACTGATGAAACAGCCGGTATTTCAGGACTCAAAAGTGCGGATTATGCCGGACGCCCACCTGGGCGTGGGCTGCGTTATAGGGTTTACGGCAAATCTCATAGACAAGGTGATACCCAACGTCGTGGGCGTGGACCTGGGCTGCGGAATGAGGACCTATGAGCTCGGAAAGGTTGATATTTCTTTAGAGCGGCTCGATGAAGTCATCCATAAATGCATCCCAAGCGGCAGAGATATACATAGGACGCGGGTGGTTCAATTTCCGAAAATCCGGGACCTGCATTGCTTCAAACATCTCAAGGAAAGAGACAGGTTTGAGCGCAGCATAGGCACTCTGGGCGGCGGAAATCATTTTATAGAGCTTGATGTTGACGATGAGGGAAATAAGTACCTTGTAATCCACACCGGAAGCCGCAACCTCGGCAAACAGGTGGCTGAGCACTACCAAAAGCTTGCCGTCAGTCTGCTGGGCAAATCCAAGATACCCAGGGACCTCTGCTATCTTTCAGGGGAGCCAATGGACAGATACCTGCACGATATGAAGATATGTCAGGAGTATGCAAGGTTAAACCGTGAAACCATAGGGGATATTATCTTGTCGGAAATGAAGCTCAAGCCCATAGCCGGCTTTGAGACCATACACAACTATATTGACCTCGACACCAATATCATCAGGAAGGGGGCCATATCGGCTAAAAAGGGTGAGCTGCTGCTCATACCGATTAACATGAGGGACGGCTGTATACTCGGACGCGGCAAGGGAAACGAAGACTGGAACTGCTCGGCTCCGCACGGGGCGGGGCGCGTCATGAGCCGCACCGAGGCCAAAAAAACGTTAAGCATGGATGAGTACAAAAAGGCCATGGACGGCATCTACACAAGCTCAGTAAGTGTTTATACAATCGACGAGGCCCCCATGGCGTACAAACCATTGTCGGAGATAGCAGAAAGCATTGCCGATACAGTGGAGGTTTTGAAAATAATAAAACCTGTATACAATTTCAAGGCCAGCGAATAACAGACGGGCGCTTTCGGGCTTTAATCGGCTTTGGCAACCGCTTAGATGCATGTTGGCAGTATAGCATGCTCTTCATAATTTCAATCCGAATTCTATTGGGACACAAAAAATAGGCTACAATTTTGTAGCCTATTTTTTATATTCTGTTATGCTTCGGTATCTACATTTCCAAACGGTTTGGAAATAAAAGAGAGGAATTTAACGCCTCATTAGCTTTCAATGAGGATAAACTTTGCAGATTATCAGAGCGTCCACTGGGTTTGGTCTGTATGTAGCAGCTCGTGAGATTTGTGGCTGAGGGGCTTTCTGAAGAACTCGGCGTAGATCTGCCGCACGGAGGGGTTTTCGTGTGAGAAGCGGAGCTTATTCTTCGCGTCGAGGTCGTACAGTCTCGCACCGCGCTCGCCGGCAAGCTCAAGGCCGTCGGTAATCGGCTGACCGCCGCCGCCGGCGCAGCCTCCGGGGCAGGCCATAATCTCGATGAAGTCGTACTTGCTTCTGCCGGACACGATGTCCTCCATAACGGCGCGGGCGTTAGCCAGCCCGCTAGCGACGCAGGCGTGCACGGGTATGCCAGCGATTGTCACAGTGACCTCTTTGCGCCCGTTCAGGCCCCGGACGACCTTAAAGGCGTCGGGGTCGGGGTTTTTGCCCTCGAGTACGAAGTACGCAGTGCGCAGGGCGGCCTCCATAACGCCGCCCGTCGCGCCGAAGATTACGGCCGCGCCTGTGCCGGTACCGAGCGGAGAATCAAACTCCTGTTCGGGCAGCGTGAACACGTTAATGCCCTTGACACGCATGAGTCTTGCAATCTCGCGGGTCGTGAGGACAATGTCGACGTCGGCCCCGGCTCCCGCGTCATTCAGCTCGGGAACGGAAGACTCATACTTCTTCGCAGTGCAGGGCATAACCGAAACGCAGACTATTTTTTTCGGGTCCACGCCAATCTTCTTTGCAAAGTAAGTCTTGGTCACCGCACCGAACATCTGCTGCGGGGATTTGGCGGTCGAGAGATGGCCCACAAGTTCGGGATACTCAAGCTTCATAAAGCGCACCCACCCCGGACAGCAGGAGGTGAACATCGGCATTTTTGCCTTTCCGCTCGTATCAGCCATGCGGCCAATGAGCTCGTTCCCTTCCTCCATTATCGTAAGGTCGGCGGCAAAATTGGTGTCGAATACATAGTCGACCCCGAGGGCGCGGAAGGCAGCGGCCATGCGCTTTTCGGTTGCCATCTCGGGGGGAAGGCCAACCCCGTCGCCCCATGCGGCGCGGACGGCGGGCGCGACCTGCAGCACGACAACCTTGTCGGGGTCGTTTATAGCGGCCATGAGCCTCACGGTGTCGTCACGCTCACGCAGCGCACCGACCGGGCAGTGGGTGATGCACTGGCCGCAGTAGGTGCAGTTGACCTCGCCGAGCTTCCTTCCCTCGCGGACACCCACGGTTGCGCGGCGTCCGGTGCCGAGCAAATCCCAGACCTGCATGCCCTGAATCTTGTCGCAAATGTTGACGCAGCGCAGGCACTGTATACACTTGGAGTTCGTCCGGATTATGGGCAGAGACATATCCCAGTCGTTTTCCGGGAGCTTTGCCTCGTAGATGGGGTCTAGAAGATTCATATCGCCTGCAAGGTTTTGCAGCGAGCAGTTGCTGTTGCGCGCGCAGGTCGGGCAATGGCAGTCGTGCTGGGAGAGAATCAGCGCAACATTGTTGCGGCGCGCCTCAATAGCCCGCTTGGAGTTTGTGAGTATATCCATGCCCTCCATGCAGACGGTATTGCAGGCGGTTGCCAAGCGGTCGTTACCCTTAATCTCCACCACGCACACACGGCAGGAGGCTACCTCGTTTATGTCCTTCAGGTAGCACAGAGACGGGATTATGATGCCGTTTTCGCGTGCGGCCTGAAGAATGGTGGTGCCATCCTTCACCGATATGGCCTTCCCGTTTATCGTGATATTTACCATAGCTCTTTCCTCCCTCCCCTGAACGCACCATAGCCGTAGTGGTCGCAGCGCAGACAGCGAGAGCATTCCAGCTTGGCCTCCTCGTCCGTCAGGCACATCTCCATCATATTAAAGTCTACCTTGCGGCTCTCGGCGGTCCGCTCGCGCATGTTTACCCTGCCCCAGGCGGGTTTGCCCTGGGTATAGGCCGGGGGTACCTCCACGCCGGAGGTGATGGGTGTATTAAAGCCAAAGTAGGAGTCTATGTTGCTGGCAGCCACCTTGCCGGCGTCAATCGCGCGTATGACGGTCGCCGGGCCAAAGTAGCAGTCGCCGCCGGCAAAGACGCCGGGGATGCCCTGGACGTTAGCGCCAAGGTCGGCAACTATGCGGCTGCGCCTGGTTTCCACACCGCTCTGCTGGAAGTGTTGGCTGTCGATGGCCTGGCCTATGGCGATGAGGACAATATCGCAGGGCAAAGTCACCTCGGGCGCCTCGGCGTTAACGGGCAGGGGCCTGCCATCCTCTATTGGCCCCGGAATCTGCGGCTGCATAACAAAGCCCACAACCTTGTCATCCTCAACCTCAATGCGTACCGGCGCCATTAGCTGTATAATATCGCAGCCCTCAGCGATGGCTCCTTCTATCTCTTCCGGCAGGGCGGTCATATCCTCAATACGGCGGCGATAGACAACAATTACGCTGCTGGAGCCTAGGCGCCGGGCCGTACGCGCAGCGTCCATAGCGACGTTTCCGCCGCCTACCACCACTACGCGCTTACCCGTAAAGTCGGGAAGGTTCCCCTCGCCGACGGATGCGAGCAAATCGACGGCGTAGAGCACGCCCTGAGCGTCTTCACCGGGACAGTCAAGCTCCTTGGCTCCCTGGGCCCCGATAGCTATGAAAACGCTGTCAAACTTGCTTCGCACCTCGCTGAAGGAGATGTCCTTGCCGATTGTGACTCCGTAATGCACCTTAATTCCGGTGGAGAGAATGTTCTCAATGTCGCGGTCAAGGTATTCATCCGGCAGGCGGTAGCTGGGGATGCCGTAGCGCAGCATGCCGCCGAGCTTTGGGCGCTTTTCAAAAACCGTAACCTCAAAGCCCTTGAGCTGCAGATAGTAGGCAGCCGTAAGCCCGGCCGGGCCGCCGCCGATTACCGCGACCGTTTTACCGTTAAGCGGCGCGCAAGCCGGGGCGGGAACCTCGCCCGCACGCTCCACCGCATACCGCTTCAGGCCACGGATATTGATGGAGTCATCCACAATCTGACGGCGGCAGTGGTTTTCGCAGGGGTGCTCGCAGACAAGTCCGCATACGGCGGGGAAGGGATTGTCCTTGCGAATCAGCCGTACCGCGTCGGCATACCGCCCCTCCCTGATGAGCGCTATGTAGCCGGGGATGTCGACATTGGCCGGACAACCCGCGACGCATGGCACGGCGGCGAAATGCTCCGTACACACGCCTCTTTCCACATGGGACTCATAATCATCCCTAAATGCGGTCAGTCCGTCAATGACCAGTTTGGCGGCCTCAAAGCCGATGGCGCAGTCTGCACTGTCGTAAATAGCCCTGGCACAGTTTTGCACCGTCTCCAAATCCGTTTGCGTCGCTTTTTTGTCCAGAATCCTCTCCAGTTGCCTGTGGAGCCGGTCAAGACCCACCCTGCAGGGCACGCATTTGCCACAGCTCTGGGTCAGGCACATCTCCACAAACGATGCCGTCAGGTCCACTGGACAGCTCCCAAAAGGTGCAGCGCAGCGCCTTCGACCGATTGTCGCATATAGCTCATCGACCTTTTGTTGCGCTGCGCTTTGCTGGTTTATGTACATAGACTCGTCTCCTTTTGAATCTATATTTTTAATTTTTTATTTCAAAAGCCCAACATGAGAATCCTTTCCCTCACGGAAAGTTTCACCAAGGGATGTTTCCTTTTCCTGAGCTGTTTTCGCCAAATCTTCCTATCCTGTTTTCTCCTTTGTTACACAGTAATTCCGGCACGCGCATGGCACGAAAGCCGTAATCTAGTTCTCAAAAATACGGAACGAGTTGCCTAATCTGTTAATATATTCCTTTTCGACTTTATTCTCCTCAATATAATTAACATCACAATTATCACAATAATACTGTAAACCCATGGTTGCTGTCAAATCTTTTTTTTCTAAAATTGTTAGTGGTTTTGTATTATTTTTCTGTTTTTGGTCTGATGTGTTGATAGTGCAATAACAAATATTATCCCGCCCGGCACAGTCGCCGTAAATTCGGCCACACCGCCGCCGATTACCGCGTCTACTTTGCCGTCAGAAAGTGCGCTATCACTGCTCCGCAAACGATGCTGCCAGGTCCGCGGGTGACAAAAAAACAGCGCAGCGCTCACAGCCGGTTGTGTTTACCGACTATTTTGCGCTGCGCCTTGCGGTTTATATATTTATACAGATTCTTCACTTTTATAATCTATTTTTATTTCGCTTCAAAAGTCCTACCTAAGGCCTTATTCCTTCGCCAGAGAACAGCTTATTTCGCTTAGGGATGTTCCCTGTTCCCGGGCGATTTTCGCCAAATCCTCGTACTCGGGCTTCTCCCTTTGAACGCCCCAGCCCGAGGCTCGCTTTACACGGACAGGCCCGTACTTCGTCTCAACAGCGCGCATGCTGCGCTCCAGAATATAGCGGCGGCATCTGTATTCGCGAATACCCAGCGTAGTGGTGTGCAGGAAAATCTGACGCAGCATCTCCTCGCGCCTGTCCGCCTTGCACATGCAACTGAGCAGAATGCCCGGCCGGTTTTTCTTCATGCCGACGGGGGTGGTATATACGTCCAGCGCCCCCGCCTCAAGCAGCCGCTCCATGGCAAAGCCCATGGCTTCCGGGGTCATGTCGTCAAGATTGCAGCACAGCTCCAGAACGTCGTCTTGCTCATCCCCGGTCTCTCCCCAGAAAGCGCGAACGCAGTTGGCTGCAGGGAAATCCTTCCTGCCCATGCCGTAGCCGACTTTCTCCACCTTCATAAGCGGCATATTCCCGAACTCTGAGACAAAATGCCTAAGCAGCGCCGACCCCGTGGGAGTGCATAGCTCCCCTTTGATGCCTCCGCCATAGACAGGGATGCCCCGCAGCAGGTATTCCGTAGCGGGCGCGGGTACGGGCAAAAGGCCATGTGAGCAGCGCACCATGCCGCTGCCGACATGTACGGGAGAGGCGACGATTTTTTCCGGGGCGAGCATCTCAATTGCAAGACATACACCCACAATATCCGCCAGCGCATCCAGGGAGCCGAGCTCGTGGAAGTGTACCTGCTCAACCGGCACGCAGTGTATTTGGCTCTCCGCCTCCGCTATAAGGCTATACACCGCAAGAACGTCGTCCTTTACCTTTTCCGACAGATCAAGATGCGAGATGAGCTCATTAATTTCAGCCATTCCCCTGCAGACGTGGCTTGGGTAGTGTATTTCATGGTAATTGCAATGTTCGTGGCTATCGTTATGTTCCTCGTTAAGATGGCCATGATGCTGACTATCGTGGTAGTCGTGGGACGCTTCTTCTTCGCCGTCAATTATCACCGCCATGTGCGTGCCGCTGACGCCGCATTTCACCGAAGGCTCCGGCACAAAAGACACCCCGGGGAGCCCCAGACCCTTTAGCTTTTCCAGAAAGGCGGATTTCTCGGGAATTAACTCGTAAAGGGCTGCCATAAGCATATCCCCCGCTGCCCCCATATTGCATTCAATATACAGCATCCTCATTCTTTCAGCCCTTCCATTTGGTTGATGCGGCTGGCAAGATACCCTGCCCCAAATCCGTTATCGATATTTACCACGCTGGTGCCGGAAGCGCAGGAATTGAGCATCGCAAGCAGCGCTGAAAGCCCGCCGAAGCTCGCGCCGTAGCCCACGCTGGTTGGCACGGCAATTACGGGGCAGTCCACCAGGCCGCCAACCACGCTGGCGAGCGCCCCCTCCATTCCCGCCACGGCCACCACGCATCGGGCGCTCATCAGTATATCAAGATTAGCAAGCAGCCGGTGCAATCCGGCGACACCCACGTCGTACAGGCGAGTTACGCGGTTTCCGAGCACCTCGGCGGTGAGGGCGGCTTCCTCAGCCACCGGTATGTCGCTGGTGCCGCCGGTGACGACCGCTATGTTCCCCCGGGCGGGCCGCTCCGCGGGAAAGGCAATGCCCACACGGGCAACCGCGTGGTAATCCAACAGTACGGCGGCACTCACTTCCCGGGCGGTAGGCTCGTCCATCCGGGTAATCAGAACATTTTCGAAGCCCCGCTCGCCCATTCTTGACGCGATGCCTATAATCTGCTCCGCTGTCTTTCCTGCCCCGTAGATGACTTCCGACGCCCCCTGGCGAATGCCCCTGTGGAAGTCCACCTTGGCATAGCCGAGGTCCTCAAAGGGGGATTCCTTCAGCTTCAATAGGGCATCTTCCGGCGTGAGTTTACCTTCCGCTACGAAACGAAGTATACGTAAAATTTCCTGTTTGTTATCCATTGCCCTGTCCCTTTCATTCCGATTTTTTCCGGGGTATCATATCCAGCACTACCTCTGTGAAGAAAGGCGAAAGCTCCTTTATAATCGCACTGCGCAGCTCCATTGCCCTGCCCAGCTGCTCCTCTGGCAGCTGGATTCGCGCGACTTCACCCAACTTCCGCACCCGCAAATCCCAAAAGCCAATGCGCGAGAGCGCTTCTTCCGCCCCGGCGACCCTTTGAAGAGCGTCCTTCGTTATCTTGGTGCCGGCCGGAATCCGTGTGGCAAGGCAGGCTTTGCTTGGCATATTCCAGGTGGGAAGTCCCACCTCCCTCGATAGCGCCCGAATCTTCGGCTTGGTCAGCCCGCACTCGCGCAGCGGCGAGCGCACGCCGAATTCCTGCAGGGCACGCATGCCGGGGCGGTCGTCAAAATCGTCCGAAGCGTTCGTACCGTCCAGCAATACTGGATACCCGTCGGCAGCCGTCCTCTCCAGCAGGGCTGAAAACAGCGCCCTCTTGCAGTAGTAACACCTGTCACAGGGATTGGATATGACCTCCGGAAAAGCAAAAACATCAAGCTCCAGGACCTGGAGGCTCACGCCCAGACTTTCGCAAAGCTGCCGCGCGGCCTCAAGCTCGGAATCCGGATTAAAGGCCGTTTTAATATAGTACGGGCGAATATCGGCTCCGCTCTGCAGCCCCGCGTACAGCAGGTATGTAGAGTCCACCCCGCCAGAAAAAGCCAGGGCTGCCCGCGGGTTCTCAGCAAAAAATTCATTAAGTGTCATAATATCTTCTCTCCATCATCGCAGCGGTTTTTTGCCGCAATAGGCCTTAAATACTTCTGTGTGTGCCCTGAAAAAACGTGTACTGCGCCGAGCGTATCCACGCTTTTCTTCTCCATCCGCGTATTGGCCGGTTCCGGACAGATTTTTCAAGGCGGCTCAAGCCGCCCGAAAGACAGCAGGGTACTAAGGTCATTTTATAGAAACTTAGAAAAGATGTCAATTAAACGCTCCGCGAACATATAATCTGTTGCGGCACGCGCGCTTACGCAGACTAAAGACAGAGCTTGGAGAAATAGCTGAGATAATAAAAATAGGCTACAAAATGTGTAGCCTATTTATAATTTATATCTTACTTTAGTGCGTATCAACTCGGAATCTGTTTTCCCTCGTGGTTGATGGTGTAGTTGTCTTTGTAAATCAAATCGGACACCTTCACCGCGGTGTAGCCGTTCTTGATAATCCACTCGATGATGCCGGGCAGGGCTTCGGGGGTGTGCTTCGCGGCATTGTGGAAGAGCACTATCGAGCCGGGCTTTATCCTGCTCGTAACCCTGTCTCTTATCTGCGCGGCGGAGAGGTCCTTCCAGTCTAGGGAGTCAACGTCCCACTGAATCGTATACATGCCCATGCTGTTTAGCGTCTTTATTACATGGTCGTCGTATTCTCCAAAGGGTGCTCTGAACAGCGTAGGGCGAACGCCCGTAACCGCTTCAATCTCGTTATTGCAGGCGTTGATGTCGTCAATTATCTGCTGCGCGGAGAGCCGTGAAAAATGGGCGTGAGTGTTTGAATGGTTCATAACCTCGTGCCCCGCGTCGTGCAGCGCCTTGACAGACTCGGGGTACTTGCGCACCCAGTCGCCCACCACGAAGAAGGTCGCCTTGATGTTATATCTGCCCAGGATGTCGATGAGAAGCTCGGTATCCTCGTTGCCCCAAGCGGCGTCAAAGGTTAAGGAAACGAATTTTCCGTCCCGCTGGACGCAGTAGATTGGCAGTTCCCTCATCGTGGCGGAGGCCCCAACTATCGGTGAGCCGCCCACGATGTATATTATAAGCGCCGCGAGCAGCAGCCCCGATACGATTGCGAGCTTTTTCCGGCTCAAAAGCAGGGTTTTACCCTTAAATTTGAAAGCTTTTCCAAGCAAAATACCACATCCTTTTTTGATTCTCACCTTACTTTATGTCCGAAGGCCTCAACATATTCAGCTTGTAAACACATAAAGGGGATGGTAAAATTATACTAGCGCTTTTACAGCAACAAGTTATTCGTGAACCAAGGCCTCCTGCGGCAGGATTTGTTAAGCCGGGGCAGAAACTGGGTATTATTACAAGTAGAAGGCTTCAGACATAAGTGTTTCGAGGTGATTTCATGGCGGATTTGAAAACGGATATAAGGTATATTAAGGGCATTGGCGAGCAGAGGGCAAAGTCCCTTAAAAAGCTCGGGATAAGCACGCTCTTTGACCTCATATCCTACTTCCCGAGGGCTTACGAGGACAGGAGCGTGTTTAGGACGATAGGCAGCCTCCTGCCCGAGGATACGGCCTGCGTGAGGGCGCTTGTCATCTCCACACCGCGCCTTAGCCATATCCGCAAGGGCCTTGACCTTGTGAAGCTGCGCGTAGCCGACGAGAGCGGCTCGATGGACATAACTTTCTTCAACCAGTCCTATGTGAAGGATTCGCTGAAATACGGGGTCTATTATGTCTTCTACGGTAAGGTCGGGGGAACCCTGCACCGCCCGGAGATGGTAAACCCCGTCTTTGAGCCGGAGGACAGGGCCGGAAGCATCACGGGCCGCATAGTCCCGATATACAGGCTCACGGCGAACATCAGCCAGAACATACTTTCAAGGGCCGTGCGCCAGGGCCTTGATGAAGTCGGCGACAACATACCCGAGGTGCTGCCCGAGAAGCTGCGGGAGAGTTTTAATCTTGCAAACGCCGATTTTGCCTACAGGAACATACACTTCCCCGCCGATATGGAATCCCTTGAACTTGCAAGAAGGCGCCTTGTGTTCGAGGAGCTCTTTGTGCTCACCTGCGCCCTGGGTCTGCTCCGCGAGCGCAAGGCTGAGAAAAAGGGCATCGTGCCAAATACCGCCGACATTGAGGGGTTTTACTCGGCTCTTCCCTTCTCCCCTACGGGCGCCCAGCGCAGGGTCATCGGGGAGCTTATATCGGACATGCTCTCGGGAAGGCCGATGAACAGGCTAATTCAGGGCGACGTCGGCTCGGGAAAAACCCTCTGCGCAGCCGCTGCCGCCTGGTATGTGTTTAAGTCAGGGTTTCAAACCGCCTTCATGGCGCCGACCGAGATTCTTGCCCAGCAGCATTACAATACGCTAGCGGAGCTTTTATCCCCCCTCGGCGTCAGAATAGGGCTTTTAACGGGAAGCCTTACCGCAAAACGCAAGCGCGAGGTCAAAACTGCTCTCGCGCTCGGCGAGATTGACCTAATCGTCGGCACTCACGCGCTTTTGTCCGAGGGCGTGGACTTTTTCTCGCTGGCGCTCGCTATAACGGACGAGCAGCACCGCTTCGGCGTAAACCAGCGCAGCCTCCTGACTGAAAAGGGCGAAAACCCCCATGTGCTCGTCATGTCGGCGACACCCATCCCGCGCACGCTCGCACTCATCATATACGGCGACCTCGAAATCTCGATAGTCGACGAGCTGCCCCCGGGTAGGCAGCCCGTGGAGACCTACGGTGTGGACGAGAGGATGCGGCCACGGATAATGAAATTCGTGCGCCGGCTGGTTTCCGAGGGGCGCCAGATCTATATCGTCTGCCCGATGGTTGAGGAAAACGAGGCCTTGAACGTAAAGGCCGCCGAAAAGTACTACGAGCAGCTTAAAACCAGGGTCTTCCCCGATTTGCGCCTTGCCCTCGTGCACGGCAGGATGAAGGCCTCCGAGAAGGACGCGGTGATGGCGGCCTTCGTCCGCGGCGAGGTAGACATCCTCGTTGCGACAACGGTCATAGAGGTCGGCGTCGACGTCCCGAACGCGGCGCTCATGGTGATAGAAAACGCCGAGCGCTTCGGGCTCAGCCAGCTTCACCAGCTAAGGGGCAGGGTCGGGCGAGGAAAGCACAAGTCCTACTGCGTCATGTTCTGTGAGGGCGGAAGCGAGAACCCGCGTATAAACATAATGGTCAAGACAAACGACGGCTTCAAAATTTCCGAGGAGGATTTGAAGCTCCGCGGCCCCGGCGACTTTTTCGGCTCGCGCCAGCATGGCTTGCCGGAGATGAAGATTGCAGACCTCTCCGCCGATATGAGACTGCTCTCCGAGGCCCAGAGCGCGGCGGCGGAGCTATTAAAATCGGACCCGAGGCTGCAAAACCCGAAAAACAGGGCGCTATTGAAAAGGATAAAGGAGCTTTTTGAGATAAACGCCGATATTTTCAACTAAAGCGCATGCTAAAGCCTCTTTCGTGTCAGTTCCGAAAGAGGCTTTCTAAAGCTTGAAGGGCTGCGGCATTGTTCCGCAGCCCTTAATGCTATATCAGAAAAACGGTAAGAAGGGAAATCTCGGCCAGCAGCGCCGGCGGCATAAGCCGGACCAGCAGCCCCATCTCCACCGGCAGCCGCGTCGTCTCCAATACATTCTAATCTCTCCTTTATAAAATAGCATATACGCTATCTCTATTCATTATATGCGCGCAGCCTTGAATTGCAACATAGGCCTCCTGCAGGCAAGCCACTTTGCTGCCAAAGCCTGTCATATATGTCCGACCTCCCTATTATAATGTCTTATCGAAGTAACTTGGGAGGCTCGTTTTATGCGCGCAAAAAGATTCATATACAACACTCTCCTGCTTACGATAGCCTCGCTTGCGATTCGCGGCATAGGCCTTACTTTTCAGGTATACCTGTCAAACAAGATAGGGGCGGCGGGCATCGGGCTCTTCCAGCTTATAATGTCCGTGCAGGTGCTGGCGGTGACCTTTGCGGTGTCGGGAATACGCTATGCGGTCTGCCGCCTGGTTTCCGAGGAGATAGGGCTTGATAACCCCGCCGGCATCCGGGCCGCGGTCAGGCGCTGCATGGTTTACGCCCTGAGCTTCGGCTCGGCAGCCTGCCTTATCCTTTTCTTCGGAGCCTATCGCATAGGCGCAATCTGGGTGGGCGACAAGCGCACGGTGCTCTCTCTCAGGATACTCGCCATTACCCTTCCCCTTATCGCCGTCTCTTCCGTTATGGGCGGCTATTTTACGGCGGTGCAGCGCATTGTCAAATTCTCCTCCTCACAGATATTTGAAAACCTGGTCAGGATTTTTGTGGTGATGATACTTCTCAACTTCGTCCCCGCGGGAAATCTTGAGTACGCCTGCGCCGCCGTCTCGGTGGGCAATGTGCTGGGCGAGATTTTATCCGTGGCGCTCATCATGCTCCTTTATTTCTTCGACGTGCGGCAGTACGGCAAAGAGCGGAAAAAGCACCCCGGCATGACAAGACGGATGCTGCATATCGCCCTGCCCATGGCTTTCAGCGCCTATGCCCGCACCGCGCTCGGCACCCTGCAGCACCTGCTTGTCCCGAAGGGACTCCAGAAATCGGGCGCAAGCCCGGAGGCCGCCCTCTCCGCCTACGGTACCATATCGGGCATGGTGCTCCCCGTCGTGCTGTTTCCGATAGCGATTTTTACATCCGTATCCGAGATGATTGTGCCAGACCTCACCGAGGCACAGATGCGGGGCGACAGCGCACTGTGCAGCCGCATAGTCAACCGCACCCTCAGCATTTGCCTGTTCTTTTCAATAGGCGTCTTCGGCGTATTCTTTGCCTTTGCAAGGGAGCTGGGCCTTGCCGTTTACAGCTCGGCCACGCCGGGGTATTTTATCAGGATTTTTTCGCCCCTTGTAATCGTCATGTATATGGACACGGTGACCGACGGCATGCTTAAAGGGCTGGGGCAGCAGATGCACTCGATGGTCTACAACATAATCGACGCTCTGTCAAGCGTCATAATGGTCTACTTCCTCCTGCCGAGGTACGCGGTCACGGCCTATGTCTTTACCATCTTCTTTACCGAAACCTTAAACTTCGCTTTGAGCATAAGAAGGCTCACAAAGGTGGTCGGGGTGTCGGTGCCGCTTCGCGACATCTCCCTGCCCTTTATCTGTATTGCCGGCGCCGTCAATTTCGCCCTGCTCCTGCTGCGCCTTTTGGGGCTTCCGATTTCGCCCTCGCCGCTTGTAATAGCGGTTCACATGCTGGTGACGCTCCTGTTTTACTACATACTCCTGAGGCTCGTAAGCTGCCTTACAAGCTCCGATGTCAGGAGGTTTGCCACCTTGTTTAAACAGTAAAATGGTGGTATAATATTTTACTAATTTTATTTTACACGGAGGGTCCTCTCATGGAGCTTATGGTTCTGGACGGAAACAGCATAGTAAACCGCGCCTTTTACGGCATACGCCTGCTTTCAACTAAGGAAGGGGTGTACACAAACGCCGTTTTCGGCTTTCTGAACATACTGCTGAAGCTCCTGAACGAGGAAAACCCCGACGCGCTCTGCGTTGCCTTTGACCTCAAGGCTCCGACCTTTCGCCACGACCAGTTTGAAGGCTACAAGGCCAAGCGCAAGGCCATGCCCGAGGAGCTGGCTATGCAAATCCCCATACTCAAAGAAGTGCTCGACGCGATGAACATCCCGCGGTACGAGCTCGAGGGCTACGAAGCGGACGACCTCATCGGCACGATAGCGAAGAGATGCGGGGATTCGGGCGTAAAATGCGTCGTTGTGACGGGCGACAAGGACAGCCTACAGCTTATAGACGACACGACAACGGTAAAGCTGGTCTCGACGCGCATGGGTCAGACGGAATCCAAGACCATGACGCCGGAAACCTTTATTGAGGAATACGGCTTCACACCTGAAAAGATGGTGGATTTTAAGGCCCTGATGGGCGACAGCTCTGACAACATCCCGGGCGTCCCCGGAATAGGCGAAAAAACGGCCCTCGACCTCATCCGCCGCTTCGGCTCGATAAAAGAAATATACGACAATATCGAAACGCTCAATATTAAGGATTCGGTTCGCAAAAAGCTCATCGAGGGTAGGGAGAGCGCAGAGCTTTCTTACAGTCTCGCCACCATCTGCCGCGACGTCCCCCTTGATTTTGAGCCCGAGGGCAATTTAAGAAAGCCCGCCGACAATGACAGGCTCTACGAGCTGTTTAGAAAACTTGAGTTTAACAAGCTGATTGAAAGGCTTAATCTAACCCCCTCCCCCGAAGCCGCGCCCAAAGCTGAGGCGCCGGAGATTGCCACCGAGGACATAAGCGACAGCAAAGCTTTAGACGAGCTGCTTGAAAGGTGCAAAGCCTCGGAATACGTCTCGTTCATCTGCAGGGACGGCCTGGACAGGCTTGAGATTTGCACGGGCAATAAAATCAGCATCGTTGCCTGGGGGATTTGCGGTGATGGCTACAACGCCTTTTTGCGCTCCTTCTTCAGTGCGAAAGTCACAAAGGTATCGCACAACTTAAAAGACACAATGCGGCTTTTGCTCGCAGAGGGTCTGTTTCTCGAGGGCTTTGTCTTTGACACGGCGCTCGCCGCCTATCTCATATCGCCCACCGACAGCAAGTACGAGCTTACTTCCCTGTCCACACATTACCTGGGAATGGAGCTGCCGGAAGCCGCTGCGGCTTACAGGCTCTACCCCGTTTTACAGGACAAGCTCTCTGAGCTTGGAATGACGACGCTGTATTACGAGATTGAGCTGCCGCTTTGCGCCGTGCTCGCCGAGATGGAGCACGAGGGCTTCCTCATCGACAAAAAGGCGCTCGCTGACTTTGGCGAGAGCCTCACAGGCGAAATAGATGAACGTCAGAGCAGAATATACAGGCTCGCGGGCATGGAGTTTAACATAAACTCCCCGAAGCAGCTCGGAGAGGTCCTGTTTGAAAAGCTCATGCTGCCCGCCCCGAGAAAGACCAAGACCGGCTACTCCACAAACATAGAAGTTCTTGAAAGGCTCATAGACAAGCACCCGATAATACGCGAAATTATAAAGTACCGGGAACTTACCAAGCTCAAGTCAACATACGCCGACGGGCTATTAAAGGTCATAGCACCCGACGGCAGGATACACACGAACTTCCAGATGACGGTGACCGCGACGGGCCGCCTGTCCTCCACGGAGCCGAACCTGCAGAACATCCCCATTCGCAGGGCCCTCGGCGGGGAGATAAGGCGCATGTTCATTGCCTCTCCCGGCAAAATACTCATAGACGCGGACTATTCCCAGATTGAGCTGCGCATACTCGCCCATATCTCGGGCGACGAGACGATGATTAAAGCCTTTAAGAACAAGGAGGACATACACGCCGTAACCGCTTCGCAGGTCTTCGGTGTTGCGCCCGAGGAGGTAACTCCCCTGCAGCGAAGCCGCGCCAAGGCGGTCAACTTCGGCATAGTCTATGGCATCTCGGCCTTCTCTCTTGCCCAGGACATAGACGTCACGACAAGCGAAGCCAAGGCCTATATATCAAGCTATCTAGCCAAGTACCACGGCGTGAGGGAGTATATGAAGAAAGTGGTCGAGGAGGCCAAGAGGAACGAATACGTCACGACGCTCTTTGGCCGCAGGCGCTACCTGCCGGAGCTTAAATCCTCAAACTTCAATATGCGCTCCTTCGGCGAGCGGGTCGCCCTCAATACCCCCATACAGGGCACGGCCGCCGATATAATAAAGCTCGCCATGGTGCGGGTCCACGCAAGGCTCAAACGCGAGGGGCTGAAGGCAAAGCTCCTTTTGCAGGTGCACGACGAGCTTATAGCGGAGGCCCCGATTGCCGAGGCCGAGACCGTAAAGAGGATTCTCACTGAGGAGATGGAGGGCGTTGTGAAGCTCACCGTCCCCCTCACCGCGGAGGCCCACAGCGGGCCGAACTGGCTTGACGCAAAGTGAGGCGCATCTGAATGTACAATATAGTCAGGCTCGAGGAGCGCCATCTGCCGGAAGTGGCCGAGCTTGAAAAGCTCTGCTTTTCAACGCCCTGGTCGGAGGAAGCGCTGCGCGGCGAGTTAAAGGGCCCGTTTACGCACTATTTTGCCGCCGTGGACGAGCGCGGCAGGATTCTCGGCTATGCGGGCATGCAGGCCGTACTGGACGAAGGCTACATCACGAACATAGCAGTATCGCCCTCTTTAAGGCGCCTCGGCATTGCCGGCGCCCTGCTCGGCACTCTCCTGGACTCGGGCAGGGAGATGAAGCTTTCCTTTTTGACACTCGAAGTGCGCGAGAGCAACAAGGCCGCTATTTCTCTTTACGATAAGTTTGGCTTTCAGGTCGTGGGAAGGCGCAGAAACTACTATGAAAACCCCAGAGAGGACGCACTGCTCATGACCTACACATACTAGCATCTTGAAAGGAATGACTCTTTTGATAATAATGTCGGTTGAAACCTCCTGCGACGAGACCGCCGTTGCGATAACCCGCGACGGGCGCGAAATCCTCGCAGACGAGATATTTTCACAGGTCGATATGCACGCCATATACGGAGGAGTGGTGCCGGAGATTGCCTCCCGCAACCATATCGAGGTCATAAGCCGGCTCGCCGACTCCGCCATATCCAAGGCGGGCATAAAAAAGGCGGAGATTGACGCCGTTGCGGTCACCTACGCCCCGGGTCTTATAGGCGCGCTCCTTGTCGGCCTCAACTTCGCCAAGTCCGCCGCCTTCGCCCTTAACAAACCGCTTATCCCCGTGCACCACATAAGGGGGCATATAGCCGCAAATTATCTGGCCTACCCGGAGCTGGAGCCGCCCTTCCTTGCTCTAGTCGCCTCCGGCGGCCACACACTCATAATAGACGTCGAGGACTACACGCATATGAAGGTGCTCGGCTCAACCAGAGACGACGCCGCCGGGGAGTGCTTCGACAAGGTCGCCCGCGTCCTGGGGCTGGGCTACCCCGGAGGAAAGCCGATAGACATTCTCTCAAAGTCGGGGGACAGCACAAAATACCCCCTCCCCCGCGCAAAGGTTGACGACCATCCCCTTGATTTTTCGTTTTCCGGCCTCAAGACCGCGGTCTTTAACATCGTAAACACCATAACACAAAAGGGCGAGGAGCTCGACAAGGCATCCCTCGCCGCCTCCTTCTCCGCCGCAGTCAGCGACTCCATCGTCTCAAGGGTTATGGAGGCAGTGCAGATAACGGGCCATAAAAAAATAGTCTGTGCCGGCGGGGTCCTTGCCAATTCGCTGATACGCGCAGAGCTTACCGCGGCCTGCGCGAAAGAGGTCAAAGCTCTTTACCTCGCCCCGCTCAGTCTCTGCGGCGACAACGCGGCAATGATAGGCTCGCATGGCTATTACGAGTTTAAGGCGGGCAACCTCGCGGGCGCCGATTTAAACGCCTTTGCGACCATGGAGGTCGACAATATTTTTTGATTTTCTGCGAACACTTTCCTGCAAAACGGAAATACTCATTGCTCTCAAAGGTCGAATTTCATCCATTTTTGTTATTATGTAAACAGTTTTATATTATTATTTTTTGCAAAATATTCATTAGCGCAATTTACAATTTATTAAAATTCCTCTTAAAGCTGCGCCAATCCAATATGTTGAGCAATGTGGATAACCCTGTGGATAATGTGCATAACTATCTGTAGATAAGGGGGCAATCGCTTCTTATGTAAACTATAATTAATCATATTTTCTTCAAAAAACCCAAAAAGCGCCACTTTTGTGAGAGTTTCTTCTCTTGTTCTTTTCCTAAAAAAATCCGCATAAATTTGGCAAAGATTACAAAGTTGCTGATTTGTTCGGTTTTACCGCTTCATTTCATTATTATCTTGAAGAAATTATTCCTTCAAATTACAGAATGTAATAATATTTTTCTGTTGACTAAGAAAGCCCTATATGCTATACTCGCATATGCTGCCCATATCTAAACCGGCGAAAGCTAAGTTCAATCTTGAAAAACTCTCGTGAGTACGGTATAATTTCTTTGGGCGCAGCTCTACAATTAAGCTACAAGAGTACAGCTAATTACGCTTCTGTAGCGCAGCCGGTAGCGCAACTGATTCGTAATCAGTAGGTCAGCGGTTCGAGTCCGCTCAGAAGCTCCAAACCCTCTGGCTTTGCCGGAGGGTTTTTTGCTGCCTTATTGACAAAGAGATGAATTTATCACAATATAATCCTAGACAGTATGGTTGAGTGCATAAGTTGGAACCGGGGGTATAAACCTTGATAATAAGTGCCAGCAGGCGGACCGATATACCTGCCTATTATTCGGACTGGTTTTTTAACAGAATAAAAGAGGGTTTTGCGCTTGTGAGAAACCCTATGAACACTCATCAGGTGAGCAAAGTGCTCCTTACCCCCGAGGTCGTGGACGGCTTCGTTTTCTGGACTAAAAACCCCGTTCCGATGATGGACAGGCTCGATGAAATTAAGGACTACCCCTACTACTTTCAATTTACCGTAAACGCCTACGGAAAAGATGTCGAACCGAATGTGCCGTCCAAAAACGAAATTATTATTCCGGCGTTTCAAAAGCTGTCGCGAAAAATAGGCAGGGACAGAGTAATCTGGAGATACGACCCGATCTTCCTTAGCGAAAACTACACAATCGACTACCACTGCAAATATTTCGAGGCTCTTGCAAAGAAGCTTCATATGTACACCGACAAGTGCACGCTGAGTTTTATTGACCACTACCGAAAAACGGAGAGAAGCACCAAACCGCTCAATACTATTAACACCACCCTGCAGCAGAAGCTTGAGCTGATGGGGAGGTTTTCCGACATCGCGAAAAAGTACGGGCTCAAACCCGACACCTGCGCGGAGGACATAGACCTTGAAATGTTTGGAATCACGCATGCGCATTGCATAGATAAAGCCCGTTTGGAGAGCATCGGCGGGTACAAGCTAAATATCGGCAGGGATAGAAACCAGCGGCCCGAGTGCGGCTGCGCTGAGAGTATTGACATCGGCATGTACGACACCTGTAAAAACGGCTGCCTGTACTGCTACGCCAATCACAGCGCAAAGACCGTACTGGAGAATTTTGAGAAGCACGATGTGGATTCCCCGCTGCTCTGCGGCGAGTTGACCGAAAACGATGTCGTCAAAGAGCGCCCCGTAGCTTCGTGCAGAAGCTGCCAGATGAATTTATTTTCCGATGCGTGAAACAGAGCACTGTATGCGGCCGTCCTAATTCCCGTTCCCCCTTTGAACTGCAAAAATAAGCGGCAGGGCATACGCCCCGCCATTTTCATTTATCCCCGTTTCTCCGCGAACCATTTTCCTATAGTGTTCCCCGACATATTTGCGCTGCGTTCGAAAAAAGGTGGCTCGTCTTCCCTTTCACCCTTATCGTATCCGCCCGCCTTCATCGCGGCAGCCTGGCAGACTTCCGGAACCCTGTCAATCCTGTTCCGCCGTCTGTCCGCCCAGGTTATCTCCGTAGGTATTATGGTGCCGTCGTCTTTAAACATAACCGCAACGGACACATAAACTTTTTTCCCTTTTAAAATGCCCGGCCGCGGCGCACGAACTCATAATGCCCGGGATTATGTATGAATAAATTATTAATTACTGCGCCCTTCGACTTATTTTTATGCATAAATTATTAATTTTTCCGCATCTCCCTTGACATATTAAAATACAGTATTTATTATAAAAGTGTCGATAATGGCAAACCCGCCGAAAGACGGGGACGCAAAGCCATAGGGTCTAAGGTCAAAGATGACTATGATAGCCTGGTTGCCGAAACGTTTTGGTATGGTATAGTATTGTGTTTTCAGTATTATACTAAGACCCTATTCGTGCAACCGGATAGGGTCTTTTTTATTAATTAAAAAATAGTAAGCTAACAATTTAAAGAGGTGAGCAACATAGTCGGTGTGATAGGACTCGGTCTGACCGGTGCGCTCTCAGGACTAATTATCCCCTACGCGGCTCAAAGATTATCCCTGTATAAATCCGCTGTTGCAAAGCGGGCCAACGCTTTCGGAAATCTTTTTTTCTCAGCCTATACAAAGATAATCGCTTGCCTTTTGAGCGCTGCTGTATGGGCGCTCGCCGCCGCAGCGATGGAGAGCCTCTTTCTTGCCCTGCTTATATCCCTGCTATTCGGCCTTTCGCTCCTCACGGCCCTTGTGGACTTTAAAATCAACGTCATTCCCAATGAGCTTATTATTGCCCTGTCAATCGTGGGAGTTTTGTTTCAGTGCTCTTATTACGGTTTCGATTCCCTGCTCACAGCGATTCTCTGCATGGTAATTGTCGCGGGCCTTTTTACCCTCATTGCGGTGGCCCTCGGCTTCAGCAAGGTCGGCGCGGGCGATGTAAAGCTCTCCGGGGTAATGGGCCTTATTCTCGGCTACCCGAACATAATTGCGGCTTTGACCGTTATGAGCGTTTCCCTTCTGATATATTGCCAAATAGGGCTGCTTACGCGGAGGCTGACGCTCCGCAGCATGCTCCCGTTCGCCCCGTTCATGATGCTGGGCCTGATTATGACCCTCATATTTATCGTGCTGTAAAAGCTTGCCCTTAAATATATGACGCTTTTCGCCATATCTTGTGCAAATAATGGACATGCACAAGGAGAAGAAAGGAGGCAATAATATGAATAAGTTCTCCAATTGGCTCAAAAATGAAGAAAGCGGCCAGGGCATGGTTGAATACGGACTTATTATTGCCCTAATCACAATAGTCATCATGGCGGCCCTGGTAGTGCTTGGCCCCGCAATTGTCCGTATGTTCACAAAGTTCTAATCCTTATTCGCTTATCAGCGCTTGCATTGGCAATACACTTATATTTTATGCTTCTTCACTTTTTTACCCTCCCTTGCATACCAATAGAGAGGAGCTCAGTAAAAGTCTGAGCTCTTCTCTATTTTTTTCTAATTGTATCCAAATTTTTAGCAGTTGCTTCACAATTCTTACAAAGTTTGCTATAATGCCACCAACCCCACAAGTGAAACCCGTCTTTTATTGCCGGGGAGAATTTGCTGCCCCGTGCGCTGACAACGATATATTTAGAATTCGGCGCGTTTGCGAATATAAGACAAGGAGATGGGCTTTGTGAATTCCGATATGAAGAGGCTGCTGTTCAGGCATATTCTTTTTGCCGGCATGCTTATTTCAATTTCCGCGATTCTGGTTAACCTCTTTACCAAAATGCCCCTGCAGATAAATATTAAATGGGTTATATTGCTTCTTTTAACCGCCTCTCTCCAGTTTCTCGGCAGGAAATTCCCCTATAGCGAGATTATCCCCTTTTTATTCTTTCTTGTGATTATTGTGTTCTACATGCCATATGCCTTCATAAGCGCCGGCGGCAGCAGAGGCGATTTTTTGGCATATACTTTTTTTATACTGATTGCCCTGGGCTACGTAACCAAGGGAGTCTATCAGAAGATTTTATTTGCCGCGCTCATAATTGTATTCATTCTCCTCTATGTCTTCGATTTTGTCCATCCCGAGATGATACCCACATATAACCCTGCAAGCCATTTTTACAACCGTCTAATTCAGGTTCCCATACTGCTTATCATAAGCTATTTAATTATTAAAAGCTTTACGGATGCCTACGACGAGTCAAACGACAGGCTGTACTATTACGCAAACTACGATATGCTCACGGGGCTTCTCAGCCGCTGGGGCTTCTCTGAGCTACTGTCGAAGGGTTTCCACTCGATTTACCGGGACGGTATTTTGCTGCTCATTGACATAGACAATTTCAAACTGATAAACGACCACCGCGGGCACAAGACGGGCGACGAGGCCTTAAAGCGGTTTGGCGAAATACTGCAGGGCTATTTCAGTGACAAGAAAAATCTGCTGTGCCGCTGGGGCGGAGACGAGTTTATTGTGCTGTTCTTTGACAGCGAGGAAAAGCTGGACAGGCTCATGGAGGGTGTCAGCCGCGATTTTTTGGATTATATCAACAAAATTGAGCCGCTGGTCGACATCAGCATAGGCTCGGTACATATTAAAAACTGCCGCACCGTCGACGATTTGCTTGCGCTGGCCGACCAGTTTATGTACAAGCAGAAAAAAGCAAAGAGAAAAATATAGGAAGGGGCTGTTTCCAGCCCCTTCCTCATTATAAAAGGAAGAACATATTGGGTTAAAGTATTATACCTTATGACAAGAACATCTTTATGTCCTCGTCAACCGTGCCTATTCCCGCTATGCCGAAGGTCTCGACGAGCACCTTGGCCACATTCGGCGAGAGGAAGGCCGGGAGCGTCGGGCCGAGGTGAATGTTCTTGACCCCGAGGTAAAGGAGGGCCAGGAGAACTATGACGGCCTTCTGCTCATACCAGGCGATGTTGTAGGCTATGGGCAGCTTGTTTACATCGTCAAGGCCGAACACCTCTTTGAGCTTGAGCGCTATTACAGCGAGCGAATATGAGTCGTTGCACTGTCCGGCGTCGAGCACTCTGGGAATTCCACCGATGTCGCCGAGGTTCAGCTTGTTGTAGCGGTACTTTGCGCAGCCCGCCGTCAGTATAACCGTATCCGCGGGGAGCCTTTCAGCAAACTCGGTGTAGTATTCCCTGGACTTCATGCGGCCGTCGCAGCCTGCCATTACGAAGAACTTCTTGATTGCACCGGACTTCACGGCCTCGACCACCTTATCGGCCAGAGCCAGGACCTGGTTGTGGGCAAAGCCGCCGACTATGCTTCCCTTTTCTATCTCCTCGGGAGCCGGCAGGGTCTTGGCAAGCTCGATAATCTCGGTGAAGTCCTTTTTGCCGTTTTCGTCGGCTACTATGTGCTTGCAGCCGGGGAAGCCGGCGGAGCCGGTCGTGAATATTCTCCTGCGCACTTCCTCACTCCTCGGCGGGACTATGCAGTTTGTTGTAAAGAGTATCGGACCGCGGAAGGACTCAAACTCCGTGGTCTGCTTCCACCATGCGTTGCCGTAGTTGCCGACGAAGTGGTCGTACTTCTTAAACGCCGGGTAGTAGTGCGCGGGCAGCATCTCGCTGTGCGTGTACACGTCGACGCCCGTGCCCTTGGTCTGCTCAAGAAGCTGCTCAAGGTCCGTAAGGTCGTGCCCCGAGATGAGTATCGCGGGGTTGTTCCTGACGCCGATGTTTACCTCGGTGATTTCGGGGTTTCCGAACCTCGAGGTGTTCGCCTCGTCGAGCAGCGCCATGACCTTTACGCCGTGCTCGCCGGTTTTAAGTGTCAGCGCGACAAGCTGGTCCGCCGTGAGCGTATCGTCCAAAGTCGCGGCGAGGGCCTCATATACAAATGCGTTAACTTCGGGATTTTCCTTGCCGATGTTCTTTGCGTGCTCAGCGTAGGCCGCCATGCCCTTGATTCCGTATGTAATCAGCTCTCTGAGAGATCTCACATCCTCGTTCTCGGTCGCCAGAATGCCGACAGAGCCGGCCTTTTCAAGCATGGACTCGCGGGTGCCTACGGTGAAGGTCGCTGCGTCGTGGAGACCTTCAAGCTTTGCCTTTGCCCTCAGCTCATCTCTTGCCGAGAGCATTTTCCTAATCTGCGCTTCGATCGCGCCTGCATCAAAGTTTGCGTTTGTAATAGTCATAAAGAGGCTGTTTAGCATCTCGTAGTTGAGCGAACCGAGCTCCTCTACGCCAAGACCCGCCTTAACGACTATCTGAGATATACCTTTGAGCGTATAAATAAGCAGATCCTGAAGCTTTGCGACCTCCTCGGTCTTTCCGCATACGCCCCGGGTATCGCAGCCTACTCCTCTGGCGGCCTCCTGGCACTGATAGCAAAACATACTCATATTTCAGTCCTCCTCATTAATTATAATTAATCCTGTGCTTCAAACTCCTCTTTGCCTGCGGAGCATACCGGACATACCCAGTCGTCCGGCAAATCCTCAAATGCCGTTCCGGGCTGAATTCCGTTGTCAGGGTCCCCTACGAGCGGATCATAAACATACCCACAGAGATTGCATTTGTACTTTTTCATTCTTTTCTTCCTCCGATCATTTATTTTTAAGGCGCGTACACGATTTTGATTCGTGGGCGTCGCCTTAGCTCTTTGGAGCCGGAGCCTTGACCACAATAAGCTCCAGTGTGTTCGGGCCAAGGTTTTTTACATTCATCCTGGTATTGAAGGGAATCTTCAGCAGCGTGCCCGCTCCATACTCGTGTACTCCCTGGTCGTTAAGACCAATTGAGAGCGTTCCCCTGATTACCGTCATATATACGTTTGAGTTGGAATAATGCTCCGGAAGCCCCTCTCCCCGGTTAAATACCATGTGCAAATAATGAATGTTTTCGTCAAAAACAACCCTTTCAACCGCTTTTTCATCTCCGGTAGAAAACCTGTAAACCTGCTCAGTCACGGATTTCACCCCTTCGTTTAGAGCTTAAATTGACACCGGTCTTTCAGCCCTTACTGAAAGTGGCAAGTACTTGCCACTTTGGACTTATTATAGCACAGTTTTATCACTGTTTACGTTTTATTTACAACAAAATTCATTTTTTTGCAAATAAATTTGCGCGGGAGCTTTTCTCCCGCGCATCGGCTTATTATTCTATTTACTATTTGGCTTGCTCCCGCAGATTCCAGCGCTCGGGCAGCCCGCGCAGCCGCAGCCGCAGGAGCTTTTGTGGTTGATTTTATCCCTTACAAGTTTTATAACGACCGCGGCCACAATCGCTAAGACTATCAGACCCACAATAATAGTTGAAAGGTTTGCAATGATTAAGCTAAGCATTAGCCCCCACCTCCGATTTAACATTAATATGCGCTAAATCCTCATGTGGATTTTTTCTAAACAGAAGCCAGATAAGCGCCGCCGCAACTACAAAGGCAGCTCCCGTTGCCGCCGTGAAGGCGCCGCCCGATATAAGGAAGCCAAGCTGGTATACGATGAGCGAGACGGAGTAGGCGAACACGCAGAGGTAGCCTATAGCGTACCAGGTCCATTTCGCGCTGTTCATCTCGCGGCTTATCGCGCCTATCGCGGCAAAGCAGGGAGCGCAGAGGAGATTGAAAATCATGAACGTGAAGGCCGAAAGCGGGGTAAAGTGGGCGGCAACCGGGGCAAGGCCCTCAAACACTCCCTCTTCGACAAGCTGCAGCGCATCGCCCGACACGCCGTAGAGAACGCCGAAGGTCCCGACGACCTCTTCCTTTGCGAGCAAGCCCATGACCGTTGCGACCGCCGGCTGCCAGTTGCCGAAGCCGAGAGGCGCAAAGAGCGGCGCTATTAAACCGCCCGCCGCGGCGAGTATGGACTCGTTCATGTCCTCAACCATCGTGAACACACCCTCGACGAAGCCGAAGCTCGAGGTAAACCAGATAAAAACACTCGCGGCCAGAATCACTGTGCCAGCCCTCTTGATGAAGGACCAGCCGCGCTCCCATGTGCTTCTAAACACGTTTCTCGCGGAGGGCACATGGTAAGGGGGCAGCTCCATCACAAATGGCGAGGGCTTTCCGGAGAAATACTTTGTCTTCTTCAGGATTATGCCCGAGACTATGACCGCTGCAACTCCGATAAAGTAGGCGGCCGGGGCCACCCACCAGGCGCCGCCGAACAGGGCGCCCGCGATAAGTCCGATTATCGGCATCTTCGCTCCGCAGGGTATAAAGGAGGTTGTCATTATCGTCATGCGCCGGTCGCGCTCGTTTTCAATCGTGCGGCTTGCCATAATGCCCGGCACGGAGCAGCCGGAGCCTATAAGCATGGGGATAAAGCTCTTGCCGGAGAGCCTGAACTTGCGGAAAATTCTGTCCATTATGAAGGCGACTCTCGCCATGTAGCCTATGTCCTCAAGTATGGAGAGCAAAAGGAACAGTATGAGCATCTGCGGCACAAAGCCGAGAACGGCGCCGACGCCGCTTACAATTCCATCAACCACAAGGCCGGTCAGCCACGAGGCCACCCCTATTGCATCCATCCAGGCACTGAGCGGCGCTATTATCCACTCGCCGAACAGGGTGTCGTTTGTAAAGTCTGTGACTAGGGTACCCACGCTGGTTATCGATATGTAGTACACAACGAGCATCACGGCCACGAATATCGGCAGCGCGAGTATCCTGTTTGTAACAATGCGGTCAATCTTATCCGAGCTTGAGTACTTTTTACTTGTTTTCTTCTTTACGCAGGCTGAAACCACCCTTGCTATGAATGCATAGCGCTGATTTATTATAATGCTCTCGGCGTCGTCATCCATCTCTGACTCGCAGGCCTTAATGTGCTCCTCAAGGTGCGCAAGCAGCTCCTTATCAAGCCCTAACTCCTCAATAATCTTTTCGTCGCGCTCAAAGAGCTTTATCGCGTACCAGCGCAGGTTGCGCCCGGGCACCAAAGCCTCGATGGACTCTTCTATGTGCGCAATCGCATGCTCGACGCTTCCATTAAACACCGGAGGCAGGTGTGCGCTTGTTCCCTTACGCGCTGCTTCAATCGCCTTCTCCGCGGCCTCGAAGGCCCCGATGCCCTTTAGCGCCGAGGTCTCGATGACCGCGCAGCCGAGCTCCCTGCCCAGCCTATCAATGTCGATATTGTCACCGCTTTTACGGACCAGGTCTATCATATTGACTGCAACCACGGTCGGTATGCCAAGCTCGATAAGCTGCGTCGTCAGATAGAGGTTTCGCTCGATATTCGTGCCGTCAACTATGTTGATTATGGCGTCGGGCTTTTCGCTTACGAGGTAGGACCTTGCGATTACCTCCTCGAGCGAGTAGGGGGAAAGCGAATAAATGCCCGGAAGGTCCTGTATTATGACCTCCTTATGCCCCTTGAGCTTTCCTTCTTTTTTCTCAACCGTAACTCCCGGCCAGTTGCCCACATACTGGGCCGAGCCCGTGAGCTCGTTGAACATCGTCGTCTTGCCGCTGTTCGGGTTCCCGGCAAGCGCAATTTTTATACTCATTTTCCTATCCTCCCCAGAGAGTTAGTCTAAACTAACCGCTATGTAAATATTTACGCGACTTCTATCATCTCAGCATCCGCCTTGCGGATGGAAAGCTCGTAACCTCTCACCGTCACCTCGATGGGGTCTCCCAGAGGCGCCACCTTGCGCACAAATATCTCCGCGCCCTTTGTAACTCCCATATCCATGATGCGCCTTTTGACAGCGCCCTCGCCGTGCAGCTTTATAACTTTAACGGTCTCGCTTATCTTTGCGTCCCTTAGAGTTTTCATACCATATTCCTCCTAAACCAAGATTCTGTCGGCCATGCTGTTGTCAAGCGCGATGCGGCTGCCCTTAACGGACACTATGATATTACCGAAAATTTCGGAGACTAGGGTTACTTCCCCGCCCACCACAAGGCCGAGCTCTGCAAGCCGCTGCTTGACATCATCTTTACCGGTGATTTTTCGTATGCAATTTGTTTCTCCTATTCTCGCCATTCTAAGAGGCATCATGTGTTCCTCCCCGCCTATTTAGTTAGCCTAGGCTAACTCATTATGAAAAGAAGCGGTTAGTCTTAACTAACCATCCTCATCATAGCACCGTGTTTATCTCTTGTCAATACCTTTTTTGGAAAAAAATCGGCGGGCGCCCTCGGCATGGGGACGCCCGCCTTATTGGCTATAAGCCTTGAATCCAAAGACAAGCCCGGTGTGCAGCAGGCCCGCTTTAAGACTTTCTGGGAATTATCCTGTTTTCAATGAGCTCCTCGACAGCGGCGACCATGTTCTCCTGGTTCCACTTTTTGGAGTCGGCGGGATCTGCGCGGAGAACACATACCGGGAAGCCCGCGTCCTCAAGCGATTTTATAATATTATAGCTGAAATCGCCGTTATTCATGCAGTTTTCGGGGACAAGAAACACAACCCCGTCTATCTGGTTGTTCCTTGCCTCCTTGACGAACCACTGGCTGTTGAAGGGCGGGACGTGCAGTATGTCTTCGAGGAAGCAGAAGCGGGAAGCGAGCGAGCGGATTGGGTTTTCCTCTACGTTGTGGCGTATGTAACCGTCCGCGGCTATGCCGAGATACATGGTCCAGATAAAGGCCGCGCCGTACTTTTCCTCAAAGTGCTGGTAGAAAGCGAGGTTGAACCAAAGACCGCGCCCTATCCACAAAAGACGTATCTTCTCGTTCGGAACGGCGGGGATGCCCTTGTCGACGAGCTCCTTAACCTCCTCATAGAGCGACTTTGCCATC
Organism: Clostridiales bacterium; assembly: GCA_012838345.1. GTDB lineage: Bacteria > Bacillota > Clostridia > Oscillospirales > Oscillospiraceae > DUPK01. Next base: position 39,632 of record DUPK01000048.1, read on the forward strand.
TCGACGCCCCATCTTGTGCCCCTGTGCCACTGGGCCTGCATAACGGCGTTGACGGTGTCGGTGACCGTTACCGGCGCGGGAACGGTCTTCGCGATGAGGTCCCTCGTCATGCGGTAGTAAGTCTCCTGCTCGTTTACGTTGTTTAGCGTTTCAATCAGCCGGTTTAAGTCAAGCCTGTGCCCCGTCTTTTGCTCAAGGAAGGAGATGAGGAGCCTCAGCTCGTTTTCGTAGAAGTCAATGCGCTTTTTGCCTACCAGCTCTTCCCAGTTGTCGCAGGAAAGCTCCCACCAGTTGTCTTTAATGACATCCTGATGATAATGATGTATGCGGAAGGCCTCGGCACCGAAGGCCTCGGTCATGAGCTCCTCAATTTTTATTCCGCTGGAGCAGGACTCTGCGCAGATGAGCAAAGTCGGATGCGGAAGCCCTCCCCATGGTCCCTCCTCGGGCTTCGGGTCAAGAGAGCAGGCGTAGGCGGCGGAGCAGTAGGAGCAGATGTCGTTTCTGTAACCGGCCTGCTCAAGAAGGTCATAGAACCTCGGGCCCATCTGCTTTGCAGCGCAGATTGCCGTCCACCACTGGTTGACCACGAAGGGGATGTCCATGGCCTGCAGAATTTCCATCGGAGTGTTGGCCCCGACAAAACCGAAGGGCTCGCCCGCCTCTATGCGCTTGCGAAGGCCCATAAACCATTCCTTCTGGTAAGCGCTTGTGAGCTTCGGGGTGTTCAGCCTTTTTACCGACCGTGTTTCATACTTCTTCTCTTCGGACATTATATCTGCCCTCCTTTCACGGTTCTGGCGAAACTTGCAAATCTCCTTGAAAGCTCCTCTTTATCCTTAAGCGGGTAATACTGGTCCTCAATCATAAGAGTTTGTATTCCCATCTTCTTCAGCACATCCCTCTGCTTCGGGAAGTCCCATATGTACGACTCGTCGTTGTGGTTCATAAAGATTACCATGCCCTCGGCGCCGACCTCTTTTATGCGCTCGGGAATGAAGCCCGCTCTCTCCTTAATGAAGGCGCGCTCACTGCTCGGGAAGCGGTTTATATAACGGCTTGCAATCGCGCGTGCGGGAGGTATGGTGGGGTCGGTGTCGCGGTCCGCGTAGCGGTCTCCGAAGAGCTTGTCCTCGGTTACTACGTTCAGGCCCGCCGCCTCCATAAGCTCGTAGACCTCGGCGGTCTCCTGCATGCTTCCGGTATAGAGAACCCTTACCGCCTCAACCTTGGGCCAGCTCTCGGCCTCTTTGGTCAGATTCTTAATAAGCTCGGTCGCCTTCGCCTTGTCAAAGTAGAACGAGCCGACGATGGCCGTTATCGCTTCGCTGCCCGTCACGCGGCTGTCCTTGCCGTAGCGCAGGGCGGAGAAGGCTCTGAGCGCTTTTTTGTACTCGTTGAGCACCTTGATTGCATCGGCAAGGTCCCCATCGCTAATCTTACTGCCGCACCAGCCCTCCACCTTGGCGATGAATTCCTTTGTCTCACTCACGTTGTGCTCCTGTGAGCGGAAATCCTTGGTGAAAAGCGAGTAATCGACATACTCAATTACCGGGAGCCTGCGCTCCGGCTCCATCCTCTTGAGCTCAAGCAGATAATAGTAGAGCTTCTGTATTATGTCCGAGGAATTTGAGAGCACGAGAAAATCCATCATACCCTTATACTCGTCGTTCATAATTGCCTCGAAAAGACCCCTCCAGTAAGCACCGAAGGATATCTCAAGATATTTATCCGCATTGGGTCTCGGCCCGTAGTAGCCGCAAAGCCTGACGGGGAGCATTCCCGCCGCGAGAATCACTTCCTCAGGAACGTCGTCGCCCATCATCCACACGGTTTTTTTGCCGCTGTCCATCATTTTTGAAATGGCCTTGCGCTTGTTGTCAAAGGCCCATTTAAGCTCACGGAAGGCTAAACTGTTTTCAGCACAGCTTCTGATACCCAAAGACGCCTACCTCCTTTGTGTTTTCCCATTTATGTAATCTCAGTATATCTCTTCAAATTTTATCACACGGGCTTATCCGTTTCAAACAATTATAATGTGGTAATCCTACAACCAAAAGGTTGTAGTAGTCCCGGAAATCCCCCATATTGGAGGGCTCGCCCGTCATTATCTGTTCATTTCCCCGAATACATCCAGGGTAAGCTTAATAAGCTCATTAAAATAAGGGGGATGGTGCTTGCTCGCGTCATACGAGAGCGTTTCGCCTATCACAAATCTCTTTCCGTCCAGATTGTGCGGGAAAAAATGAATACTCTCGTAAAACGAGGGGGCGTATGCCTTCAATATGTACTTCACATATATCTCCGAAATGAAGAGAATCGCCTTTCCCTCGCGGCAGATTTGGAGCAATAGGTCGTGGTTCTCGGGGTCAATGTACACCCTGGGTCTCTCTCGGAGTTCGGGTATCCTCTCGCAGACCCAGGACTCCCTCTTTGCAATCCCGGTGTGGGCGACCGGAATGGTCGGGGGAAGCTCGCTTATCTCGACGCCGTCCTTTGCCTTTTTTATAAACTCGTTAGCCTTATCTCCCAGATGTTCTCTCAAAAGCAAGTCTGAGATTGCCACGCAGCCCCCCATTTCCATGAGCGGATGGACCTTGAGCCCGGTCGAAGGCTTCGGCTCTCTGCCTATGGCCATATCCACATCGGTGCCAGAAAACATCGGACGGTCGCGGAAATTGTTTTCATCCACGAAGGTTATGCGCACATTGGGGTACTTCGAGGTAAACCTGCTAATAATTTCGGGGAGGTAAAAACGCGAACGGGCAAGACCGCAGGCGATTTTGATTGTGCCCTTCTGTCTTGCCGGCCTTGTCCCGAATGAGTTAAAAAGCCTCATCTCGGCGTCGAGCATGAGCTTTGCCTCGCGCTGGAGCTCCCTCCCCTCGGGTGTCAGCACGAGGAAGGGGGTACGCTCAAAAAGGCGGACGCCGAAGTAGTTTTCCAGCCTTTTAATATGCCCCGAGAGCGCCTGCTGAGTCGTAAAAAGCCGCTCGGCCGTAACGCTCAGGTTCATATCCTTGACAATTTCGTTGAAATAATACAAATTATTAAGTGTCATAATGACCCCACCGTTTCGGATTTATCGTTTACGGCAAACTTCTCTTAATGGTTACTCGGCTATCGGGGTACGCTGCGAACAAACGCAAAGCCGCCTTTTCTTTCGGGCGGCGCTACAATATGAAAGGTGGATAATAATGATTTATTATTTCTCCGGCACCGGCAACTCAAAATGGGTAGCGGAGGAACTAGCCCGTCTTACCTGCGACACCGCCGTGAGCATTGCCGACATTGTAAGGTCGGGCGGCCACGCGGAAGTCCCGGAGGGCCAGCCGGTCGGGCTTGTATTCCCGGTGTACGCATGGCTCCCACCCGAGATTGTCTCAAGCTTCGTATCCGAGCTCAGCGCGGACAAGGACGCATACAGATGGGCAGTATGCACCTGCGGGGACGATGCGGGCAGGGCGATGGAGAAACTATCTAAGAAGTTTAGCCTTACTTCCGCCTGGTCGCTTCGGATGCCAAACAACTACATACGCTCCTTTGACACCGACCCCGAGGATACGGTGCGCGAGAAAATCCGCGGCGCGAAACAAAGGCTGAAACAGATAGCGCAGGACATACTTGAGCGGAAAAAGGTCTGGGACATCCAATCGGGACGCCTTGCGGGACTTAAGTCCGCGCTCATCGGGCCTGCCTTCAACAAATTCGCGCGCGACGACAAGCCCTTTTACTCAGAGCTGTCCTGCACCGGCTACGGCCTGTGTGAGTCTCTGTGCCCCGCAGACAACATAAGGCTTGAAGGCGGAAGACCAATTTGGCTGGGCCACTGCCTGCAGTGCCTTGCCTGCATACACCGCTGCCCCGAGAGGGCGATTGAGTACGGTAAGGAGACAAAGGGCAAGGGCAGGTATTATTTCAGCGAAAAGTACCTCGATTAGATTAGGCTATTCTTTGCCCTCATAGGCCCTCACGCGCAGGGGTATGCCCGTTTTTTGGGCAAGCAGGCGGCAGGCCTCAATTTCCTCCTCGGATATAACGTCGACGACCGTAAAAACCACGTTGGGGACGTATTTTTTGCAGTCCTGCGCGAATTTGAGCATGGCATCGAAGGCCTTTTCCCCATAAGCCGGCCTTGTCAGTTTGACATATTCCTTTTTGCTTGAGGCGTTGAGGCTCACCGAAACAGTATCGACACGCCCTTCCAAGAGCTGCGCCGTCGGTTTCCCGTGTATGAGGTCTGAGAGCCCGTTTGTGTTTATGCGGATTTTCATATCGCTGTTTTTGCGTATGAACTTACAGACTTCGAGCACCGCGTCGAGGCGCACCAGCGGCTCGCCATAACCGCAGAAAACGACCTCCGAGCAGCCGGTTTTATCCGTCTTTTCAAAATCGCTTATTATTTCCTCAACCGTGGGCTCGCGCTCAAGCCAGAGCGACTGCGAGTCGCCCACGCAATCGCCGTTCTGGCGTATGCAGAAAACGCAGTCGCAGGGGCAGCGGTTTGTGACGTTTACATAGAGCCCTTCGCCGAATTTATAAAAAATGGTCATCTGTTTTCCTCCGAACTAAGTAGTGTATCACTCTCATCTTTTCCGCTTGCACTTAAAGGGCCAGGAAAAGATTTATTTTTCAGCGCGGCATGCGTGATTAAAATCGGCTCTCAAACGCCATAGCCGTTTTGGCAATCCGGGCGCCGCGCTTTAATTTTGCAAGCAATATATAATGACAGTATTATAAACCAAATCGGCCTTTATTTCAATAAAGCTAGCCCCTTTCAAGATTTATGCTCTGCTTACATTATTTTATTAAATCCGGCATTTTCAGGGCATACCGCTTGGATGGTATTTTTATCTGTGTTATAATATTATCAAGGTTTTGTCCGTTCCTGGGATTTACGGTATCCCGCCTTTCGGAAAGGAAGTTTTCATATGAAAAAAACGAAGATAATATGTACTATCGGGCCGGCGAGCCAGAGTGAGGAGATGCTCGAGCGGCTCTGCCTTGCCGGGATGAACGTGGCAAGGCTCAATTTCTCGCACGGCACGCACGAGGAGCACAAGGAGAGGATACTCGCCATAAAGCGCGTGCGTGAAAGGCTCGGCCTACCCATCGCGATTTTGCTCGACACCAAGGGGCCGGAGTATAGAATAAAGACTTTCAAAAACGGGAAAATAACTCTCAGCGAGGGAGATAGGTTCGTTTTTACCTCCGACGAGGTCGAGGGTGACGAGGGCCGCGTTTCGGTAAGCTACAAGAGCCTGCCGAAAGAGCTTCGCGAGGGCGACACCATACTGCTTGACAACGGGCTTATGTCCTTTCGCGTTGAGAGGATAATCGGCAGCGACATCGAATGCACCGTAACCGTGGGCGGAGTACTCTCCGACAGAAAGAGCATGAGCTTCCCAGGGAAGGTTCTCAAGCAGCCCTATCTGAGCGAGCAGGATGAAAAGGATTTGCTCTTCGGCATAGAAAACGGCGTTGACTTTATCGCCTGCTCCTTTGTATCCTCAAGGCAGGACCTGCTCGACGTAAAGGGGTTTATACGCTCAAACGGCGGTAAGGAAATAGGTCTCATCGCTAAAATAGAAAATGGCTCTGGCGTCGAGAATATCCGCGAGATACTCTCCGAATGCGAGGGGATAATGATAGGCCGCGGCGACCTTGGTGTCGAAATGCCCTTTGAGGAGATTCCCGCTATACAGAAAAAGCTGATTATGGAAGCCCGCATGCTTGGAAAGGTCGTCATTACCGCGACCGAAATGCTAGAATCGATGATAACAAACGCCCGCCCGACAAGAGCGGAGATTTCCGACGTTGCAAACGCCGTCTACGACGGCACAAGCGCCTTAATGCTCTCCGGGGAAACGGCCGTCGGAAAATACCCGGACCTCGCCGTATCCACGATGTCGAGGATAGCAGAGTATACGGAGGGCGACATAAACTACGAAAAGCGCTTTGCAAGCACCGAATTCCACATAAAGGACACCACCGACGCTATATCGCACGCAACCTGCGGCATGGCGATAGATTTGAGGGCAAAGGCCATCGTGGTCTGCACCGTCTCCGGCATGACCGCAAGAATGGTCTCTAGGTTCCGTCCTCCAACAAACATAGTCGCGGTCACAACAGGCGAAAAAACCTGGCGGAAGCTCGCGCTGTCCTGGGGTGTAATACCCGTTTTGTCCGAAGAATTCAAATCGACCGAGGTAATGTTCTATTTCGCTGTAAAAGCGGCGGAGGAAAAGCTCGGCCTCTCCCCTTCCGACAAAGTGATAATCACAGGCGGAACCACCAACGGGGTAATCGGAGGCACAAATCTTGTCAAGGTTGAGACCATCTGATATGTGACCGTGTCACGGAAAATATTATGAAAAGAGAGTATACTTAGGCCAAAATAGAAAGAACAAAGGAGAAAAGATATGAAAGCCATCAAGATTACAAAGGACAACTTCGATACCGAGGTAATGAAATCGGACAAGCCCGTGCTGCTTGACTTCTGGGCGGAGTGGTGCGGCCCCTGCCGCATGGTCTCTCCCATTATCGACGAGATTGCCGCCGAGGTGGATACTGCCAAGGTGGGCAAGGTTAACGTGGACGAGGAGGGTGAGCTCGCAAGCGCCTTCGGCGTAATGAGCATTCCCACTCTCGTGGTTTTGAAAGAGGGCAAGGTAATCACCAAAACCGTGGGCGCAAGGCCCAAGGCGGAGATACTGAAAATGCTGGAAGTGTAACCAAACAGGCGGGGCGCACCGTATGGTGCGCCCTTTATATTTATTTTATTATGCTTTTTAGCTTTGCCTTGTCGAGAATTTTTATACCGCCACGCGAGAGCTCTACAATCCCTTCCTGCGCAAAGTATTTGAGCATTCGGGACACGACCTCCCTGGCGCTTCCTATGTACCTTGCTATCTGCTCATGGGTGAGATAGATTGTATCCCCCCTCGCTTTTGACAGTTCATCCCAGAGAAAAACCGCAAGCCTTTTGTCCATGCTCATAAACAGTATCTGCTGCATGGCCCACATCACGTCCGAGAACCTCTCCACCGTTATCTTGTAGGCGGAGCACTCGACATAGACGTTGCTCTCCTTGAGCTTAGCGAAAAACGGGGCGTTTATCAGCAGCGCCTCGGTGTCCTCCTCGGCGTCGACATGCACGTCGAAGGTGATGGCCTCCATCACGCAGGAGGCAGTGAGTATGCACAAATCGCCCTCGCCGAGCCGGAACAGGGTCACCTCCCTGCCCTCCTCCGAGAGTATGGAAGTGCGCAGCATTCCCTTTCTTATCAGAAGCACGCCGATACACTCGCTCTCGCCGCCGTGCACGCTGGTTCCCTTTTTATAGCTGACGGGCGTGGTGTTTTGTATCAGTGCCGCTCTTTCCCTTTCCGACATATGCCGCCAGGCCGGAAAATATCGCTCCAAGAGACGCCTGATTCCGGCTTCTTCCATGTCATTTTCCCCCGCGCAGATATTTTATCGCCGCCATACCGGCTCTAGCCCCCTCGTAAACGGCTTTGGCAACCTGCATCATGCCGCCGGTGCAATCGCCCGCGGCGAAAAGCCCGGGTATATTCGTCTCCATCTCCTCGTTTACGAGAATCTTATTCCCTTCAGTGAACACTCCGAGCTTTCTGGCGAGGTCCGCGCTGCCGGCTGTTCCGTAGGCGATAAACACTCCGTCTGCATTTATTTCGGAGCCGTCCTTGAATAATACGCCATCGAGCCTATCGCCGCCCCGGAGCTCGGAAACGAGTTTTTCAATTACCTCGACGCCCTCCGGAGCTCTGCCCGCAAGCTCCTCTCCGTTTGTGAGAATCGTAACCTGATGGGCTATGGGGATTAGCTCCCTTGCCTCGTTCAAGGCATATTCCCCGCTTCCGAGGACGCAGACGCTCTTGCCTCTGTAGAAGAAGCCGTCGCAAACCGCGCAGTAGCTGACCCCGAGGCCTTCAAATTCCTCAATTCCCTTGATTTTGGGTGTCTTCCTCGGCGAGCCTGTGGCGATTACGACGCTATCCGCCCTGTATTCCCCGCTTTGAGTTTTGACGGAAAAAGCCCCGTCGTAACCCATTCCAACTACCTCTTCGGATATTATCCTGACGCCCAGCCTTTCTGCCTGCGCTATGCCCTTTGCAGAGAGCTCGGCGCCTGAAATGGGCTCGGCAAAACCGTAGTAGTTTTCAATCATTTCGGCCTTGCCTAGAGAGCCGATGTCGTTTCCTATTATCGTCGTGTCAATTCCCGCTCGGGCGGTGTATATGGCGCAGGACACCCCTGCAGGGCCCTTTCCTATTACTATCACCTTTGACATACTTAAGCCTCACTTATAAGTATTTTTCTTATTATAATCGGCACTTAAAATAATTATAGGTAATATTGACCTTTGAGTCAAGAAATCGGGAAGCTGATATACAGAATGTGCGGCCTTAAAAGCCGCACATTTGCACCTTATTTCCTGTAGAACAAAAGGCCCAGGCAGTTCGGGCCGCAGTGGCACGAAATAGTGCCGCCGGCCGTAGTTAAGAGGATTTCCTCGAAGTCGGCAAGTTCCTTCACTCTGGCGACGACAGCCTCAATCAGTTTTTTATCAGTATCGTCCGTACTGGTCACGAATATGCGTCTAAAATCCAGATCCTCCCTACCCTTTAGCCTGTCGTCGACATACTGCATTATGCACTTCTCGAAAGAGCCCCTGTACTTTTTCCCCACGTCCATCTTGCCGTTTTTGACCTCTATGCAGGGCTTGAGCTGCAGGAGATTTGCGCCCAGGGCCGCCACCGCCGAACAGCGGCCGCCCTTATGAAGATACTTCAGGGTATTGATTACAAAGCTCACTTCCAGCTTTTCGCGCATTGTAAGCAGTTTCTCGTAAATCTCCCTGGGCGGAAGACCCTCCGATGCCATGATGGCGGCGTCGAGGACCAGATGCCCGATACCCGTGGAAAGATTTCGTGAGTCGACCACATATACGTTTTCAAAGTCCTCCGAGGCGATGAGCGCATTCTGATAGCAGGCCGACATATCGGAGCTTATGGTAAAATGTATCACGGCCTCGTGATTTTTCAGCGCTTCAGAAAAGCATTTTGAATACTCGTCAATGTTGACCGCCGTGGTCTTGCAAACCCCCGCACCGCTCTCCACATATTCAAATATGTCTTTGGGAAAGATTTCAACGCCGTCCTTGAGCGACTCGTCGCCCCTTACTATGCTGAGCGGCACGATTTCAATATTATATTTTTCGATAAGTTCTCTCGAGAGGTCGCAGGTGCTGTCCGCCGTTATTTTTATGGACATACTCAGTTTCCTTTCATCGCATAATGTTCAAGTTTTTGTCAAGTCTCAGCTTATCGTATAATGATACCATAATATTCTTGAAAAATAAATCCCTAAAATGACTTGGATTAAAATTCACTGGATATATCATTTTCTTTGTATTATAATAGCTTTGTGTTCCTTTTTAATACTATAGGAGTTGATTGAATGAAAGTACTTGTCACCGGCGGGACCGGTTACATAGGCTCTCATACCGCGGCGGAGCTTCTAATGTCGGGTTACGAGGTCGTAATTGTTGATAATCTCTCCAATTCGGAAGCCTCGGTCGCTGAGAGGATAGCGCGCATTACCGGGAAGAATCCGGCGTTCTATATCGGCGACGTGCTCGACGAAGCCCTGCTTGACCGGATTTTCTCCGAGCACAAAATCGACGCCGTCATACATTTTGCGGCTTTAAAATCCGTACCCGCTTCCATGAGCAACCCGCTTTTGTACTACCACAACAACGTAAGCGGCACGCTCTCGCTCTGCCGCGCGATGCATAGGTACGAAGTTAAGAACATCGTCTTTTCGTCCTCCGCCACCGTTTACGGCATATCAGACGATAAGCCAATCGGTGAAGACGCCCCGCTCTCCCCCAAGAACGTCTACGGGAACACAAAGCTCATGATGGAGACCGTACTTACGGACCTTTACCGCTCCGACCCCGAGTGGAACGTAACCCTTCTGCGCTACTTCAATCCCATAGGTGCCCATGAAAGCGGGCTTATAGGCGAGGTGCCGGCAGGGGTCCCGGGGAATCTCATGCCCTATATCACGCAGGTTGCGGCCGGGCTCAGGCCCCATCTGAACATCACCGGAACCGATTACGATACCCCAGACGGAACGGGCGTGCGCGATTACATACACGTCGTGGACCTTGCGCGCGGCCATATCAAGGCCCTTGAAAACAGCAGGGGTCTCGGTATATACAACCTCGGCACCGGGCGCGGGTACAGCGTCCGTGAGATTGTGAGGGCATTTGAGGAGGCTACGGGAGTAAAAATCCCCTGCGTAGAGGCACCCCGCCGCCCCGGCGACCTTGCCTGCTACTTTGCCGACCCTTCAAAGGCAAACACAGTGCTGGGCTGGAGGGCGGAAAAAACTCTCCATGAGATGTGCGCCGACTCATGGCGGTTTGCAAAATCGTACTACGGTAAGGCCTGACCGCCTTACTGTTATTTTATAACTTTAGTTGCTCGATATTCCAGCAATATAGCAAGATATTTTGATAAATAGCAATATATTGCGTTATTTATTACAAAAATACGACAAGAAATTAATTTACAGGCTATGGATTAAGGGATATGATTGCTAATAGTGTATTTTCCAGGAAACATCTGAGAGGTGATACAGTTGTCAAGTTCTTTCTTCGGTGGAATCCATCCCAGTGACGGCAAGGCTGCAACTTCAAAAATAGCAAGCCAAAAGCTGCAGCCACCGCAGCAGGTCGTAATACCAATGTCGCTCCACATAGGCGCGCCCTGCACTCCTACTGTCACTGTAGGTGAGACCGTGAGCCTCGGACAGGTAATCGGCGATTCCAAAGCTCCCATTTCCGCTCCCATCCACGCTTCCGTGTCCGGAAAGGTCGTGGCGGTGGAGCCGCGGCTGCACCCTAACGGCAGCAAGGTCATGTCCGTTGTGATTGAAAACGACGGTCTTGACACCCTGCACGAGAGCGTGGTCCCCCACGACAAGGAGGACCTTACAGACCCAGAGGTCCTCACGGGCATCATACGCAGGGCTGGCATCGTCGGCATGGGAGGCGCGACCTTCCCCACCGCCTTCAAGATAAGCTCCGGACTCAATAAGGTCGACACGGTGATAATAAACGCCGCCGAGTGCGAGCCCTACATAACATCGGACCACCGCACCATGCTCGAGCACCCCGACGAGCTGCTTGAGGGCATCAGAATACTCACCAAGGTGTTCGGCCTTTCCGTCGCCCATGTCGGCATTGAGAAAAACAAGCCCGACGCCATAGATCTCCTGAGCAAGAAGTGCGGCGATGACATAAAGATTGTGCCTCTGCCCACCCGCTATCCTCAGGGCGCCGAAAAACAGCTCATCCAGTCGATTACCGGCCGGCAGGTGCCGCCCGGCGGTCTGCCCGCGGACGTCGGCTGCGTGGTCTTCAACGTCTTTACCGCCTATTCGGTCTACCGCGCCGTATACGAGGGCATGCCCGTAATCGAGCGCGTGGTCACGGTGGCGGGAGACAGCGTAAATACTCCCTCAAACTTTATCTGCCGTATAGGCACTCCGCTTGAGTATGTCTTTGAGGCGGCCGGCGGCTTTAAGGCGGCGCCCAGGAAGGTGCTCATGGGCGGCCCAATGATGGGCGTGGCCCAGTTTGACCTGTCTGCGCCCGTTATCAAGGCTACAAACGCCATCCTCGCCTTCTCGGGCAAGGAGGATAAAAGCGTTAAAAACCCAACCTGCATACGATGCGGTAAGTGCTCCGAGGTTTGCCCGATGTGCCTTGTTCCGATGTATATGTACATGTACGAGCGCAAAAGCGACCTCGTGAGCCTTGAAAGGCTGCATGTCACGGACTGCATCGAGTGCGGAGCCTGCACATACGTCTGCCCGGGCAGGCTGCACCTTACCCAGTCGTTCAGAACTGCCAAGGAAAAGCTCAGGGCCGAAAAGGCCAAAAAGCAGGCCGCCGCAGAGAAAGCCGAAAAGGAGGTTCAAAAGGTATGAGCAAGGAATTAAGCTTCGCGGTATCCTCCTCGCCGCACATAAGGTCGGATGAGGATACGCGCAGCATAATGCTCGATGTCATAATATCCCTCATCCCCGCGCTGGCGGTGGCTATCTATATCTTCGGCCTGCGCTCGCTGACCCTTACCCTGGTCTGCGTAGCCGCCTGCGTGTTCTTTGAGTGGGGCTACAGAAAGCTCCTCAAAAAGCCCTCCAGCGTCGGAGACCTCTCGGCCGTCGTGACCGGCATGCTGCTGACATTCTGCCTGCCCGTAACGGTTCCGTACTGGATTCCCGTTATCGGCGCCTTCTTTGCGATAGTGATAGTAAAGCAGCTCTACGGCGGCATAGGCAAGAACTTTTTAAACCCGGCGCTTGCAGCCAGAGCCTTCCTCTTCTCCTGGCCCGTCATTATGACGACCTGGGCGGCGCCCCTTAGCTACTCCAGGTTTGCAAACATATTTAGCGTCGCCGACGCCATAACCTCCGCCACCCCGATGGAAGCGCTTCACGCGGGCAGGCTGCCTGACGCCACTCTGTGGCAGGCCTTCATCGGCGAAATCGGCGGCTCCCTCGGGGAAATCAGCTCCCTCGTGCTCTTGCTCGGCGGAATATATCTTGTGATTCGCAAGGTTATAAACCCCAGAATCCCGCTTACATACATACTTACCGTTGCGGTCGTCACCTTTATCTTCCCGAAGGGCGGAGCAGACAGCCTCACCTGGATGCTCTACAATCTCTTCTGCGGGGGCCTTATGCTCGGTGCTATCTTCATGGCCACCGACTATGCGACCTCGCCCGTAACAAAGAAAGGACAGATAATCTACGGTATCGGCTGCGGGCTTCTCACCGTGTTTATACGCTACTTCGGCTCCTACGTCGAGGGCGTATCCTATGCGATACTCATAATGAACGTCACAGTTTGGCTAATCGATAAGAGCACTCTGCCTCGCCGCTTCGGCATAAAGAAGGCCGCTAAGGAGGGTGCAAAGAAATGAAGACTGGCAACGTAAAATATTATGCAAAGTTAACTATTGTGCTTTTGGTAATCACCGCGGTTGTCGCGGGATTGCTCGGGCTTGTAAACGCGATTACCGAGGACAGGATAGCCGAAATCACAGAGCAGAAAACCGCGGCCGCGATGAAGGCCGTCATGCCGGAGGCCGAGACATTCACCGAGATTGAGTACGGCGGCGATGACCCCCTGGTTATAGGGGCATACCGTGCCGAGAACGCGTCAGGCACCAACGGCTATGTCTTCAGAGTAGTTCCCATGGGCTTTGGCGGCGAGATTGACATGGTTGTCGGCGTCGATGCAACCGGCAAGATAACGGGCGTCTCCATAGTGAAAATGGCCGAGACCTCGGGCCTCGGAGACAACGCCAAAAAAGAGAGTTACCGCAACCAGTACGTAGGAAAGTCCGGCACCCTGGCGGTCACGAAGGACGGCGGAAGCATTGACGCTCTCACCGGAGCGACGGTCACGTCGCGCGCCGTCACCGACGGCGTAAACGCAGCGCTGAAAGCCGCCAAAACATTTGAATAAGGAGGGGTAAGCGATGAATATACGCAAACAGTTCAAAGACGGCCTTATTACGCAAAACCCCGTTCTGGTACAGCTTCTCGGAATGTGCTCCGTGCTTGCGATAACAACGACGCTCTTCAACGGCATAGGCATGGGCGTCTCTGTCACCGTTATACTTATCTGCTCGAACGTGGTCATCTCCCTGCTTCGCAAGGTGATACCTCAGAATATCCGCATAGCTGCGTACATAGTGGTTATCGCGGGCTTTGTCACAATGGTTGATTTGCTCATTCAGGCCTTCCTGCCCGACCTTTCCGACTCGCTGGGCGTATTCATCCCGCTCATCGTTGTGAACTGCATCATCCTCGGCCGCGCCGAGGCCTTCGCCTCCAAAAACTCAATCGCCGCTTCGGCGATTGACGGCCTGGCCCAGGGAATCGGCTACACCGTGGTTCTCATAATCATGTGCGTCATACGCGAGCTCTTGGGCAACGGCACCTTCGGAGGCGGAATATTAAACGGCGGCCTCGGAATCAGGATAATTCCCGAGGGCTATCCCGCCATGCTACTGGTTCTCCCCTTCGGCGGGTTTCTGACGCTCGGTGTCCTCATCGCTTTTGTGCAGTGGGCGCTTAAACGCTCCGAGACCAGGGGCAAAAAGACAGAGGAGGTGGCAAAATGAGTATTACATCCATTTTGTCGATAGCTCTCGGCGCCATTCTGGTTGAGAACTTCATACTCGTCAAGTTCCTAGGAATCTGCCCCTTTATGGGCGTGTCGAAGAAGATGGACACGGCGCTCGGCATGGGACTGGCGGTCGTTTTCGTCATGGGCCTTGCCTCAATCTTTACCTGGCTCGTCAACGAATACCTGCTTGTACCGCTGGGGCTTGCTTATATGCAGACGGTAGCCTATATCCTTGTCATAGCTGCCCTGGTCCAGTTTGTCGAGATGTTTCTGCGCAAGACAATCCCGACGCTATACGAGGCTCTCGGCATATATCTGCCGCTTATCACAACAAACTGCGCGGTTCTGGGCGTAGCCCTTTTGAACACGCAGAACGGCTACAACTTCATCGAAAGCGTCGTTTACGGCATAACCGGCGGCCTGGGCTTCACCGTCGCAATAGTCCTTTTCGCCAGCGTCCGTGAAAGGCTTGAGTTTGCGGAATATCCGGAGGCTTTTGAGGGTTTCCCTATCGCGCTTGTTTCGGCAGGTCTCATATCGCTCGCGTTCATGGGCTTTTCCGGCCTGCGAGTTTGGTAAGGGGGCATATGTAAATGAACATTATAAATGCGATTTTGGTACTTGGCATTATGGGCGGCGTATTCGGCCTTGTGCTCGCGATTGCCTCAAAGGTCTTCGCGGTTGATGTTGACCCCAGACAGGAAGAGATATTAAACGTCCTGCCCGGCGCAAACTGCGGCGGCTGCGGCTATCCCGGCTGCGCTGGCTACGCTGCGGCGGTAGTCGCCGGAAACGCCCCAATCAACTCCTGCGCCGCCGGCGGCGCGGAATGCGCGAATAAAATAGCCGCCATCATGGGTGTAGAGCCCGGCGAGGTTGAAAAGTGCGTGGCGCTTGTGCGCTGCTCCGGCGGCTTAAACGCCACTAAAAAGTATGAGTATATCGGGATACACGATTGCCTCTCGGCATCGCGTTTGCAGGGCGGCGGTCCGCTCGATTGCGAGTACGGCTGTCTCGGCCTCGGCTCCTGCGCGGCGGCCTGCAAATTCGGCGCCATTTCGGTAAGCGACGGACTTGCCCATGTCGACCATGAAAAGTGCGTCGGCTGCCTTGCCTGCATTGACGCCTGCCCGAAGAAAATCATCGTCAAGGTTCCCTACAGCGCTGATATAGTCGTGGCCTGCTCGTCAAAGGAAAAGGGCGCGGCGATTCGCAAATACTGCAGCATAGGCTGCATAGGCTGCAAAATCTGTGAAAAGGCCTGCCCGCACGATGCCATCCACGTCGTCAACAACCTGGCCTCAATCGATTATTCCAAGTGCATCTCCTGCGGAATCTGCGCCCAGAAATGTCCGAGAAAGCTAATCAAGGATACGCGGCTTAACAGAGAGCATGACGTTGAGGTTTCCGCATAAAACTTTTGATACAAGAAGGAGGGGGTTTTGCCCCCTCCTTTGTTTTTCTTAAGTCAGTCGTCACCGTTTCTCCCCTGCCGCGCTCGGCGGGGAAAAAGCAAAATCCGTTATCCGCGGTGACTAGCGCCCCGGAACTAACAGCCCTCACAACGGCTGCGGCTGA
>DUPK01000049.1 GCA_012838345.1 Clostridiales bacterium
AAGTAATCAGTTTTTTCAGACTCAATTTGCGTTTTGAGATGAAACATCTGCGGCTCATACCGCGATTAGGGGGTTCTACCGAGGTGCTATTGGATAGCGTGCTGTCTACCATTCTTTCTCTCTCCTTCACAACTTAATAGATAATAAATTGCCAAGGCGGTATTTGACATTATAACGCAAATTATATGAAAATGCTAGCATTTATGTCAAAAAAGCTCAATTATTGTAAAATAATAATTTATTTCGCTGAATATTTCTGCCAATTTTTGTCAACTTTCCAGCTTGAGTATGGATTATACTCTAAACAACGCTTCGGAGGTTGACATTCAATATATACAATTATAGATTTATATGCACATCTGCTGTAAAAACTCGAGCGAGAAATAAACTGGAGTGATGTTGTATGGCAAACGAGCGTGTGTTTAAAATGGCGTTTTCAAAAATATACCCGCTGCTTGTACAAAAGGCGGAGCGCAAAGGGCGCACTAAGGCCGAGGTTGACGAAGTTATACGCTGGCTGACTGGGTATGACCAGCAGGGCCTGCAGGCGCAAATAGAGAAGAATGTCGATTACGAGACCTTTTTTAAAGAGGCGCCAGCGATAAACCCCGGCGCGGATAAAATCAGAGGCGTGATTTGCGGGCATCGTGTGGAGGAAATCGAGAACCCGCTGATGCGGAAAATCAGGTGGCTCGACAAGCTGGTAGACGAACTTGCAAAGGGAAAGCCTATGGAAAAAATCCTTCGAAAGTAGCTCCCGCAAAAGTGAGTGCGGCGAAATCCTCTGTGGAAAGCGCAGCGTGGGAGAGATTTATAGAATAGTACAGGTTCAAATAATATAGGTTCACTCAACACCGCAACATATAATATAATAGAACCGCCCTCAGGAGGCGGGAATGAAGCCCTGGAATCATTGGGATTTCAGGGCTTTTGCTATTTTCGTGACATCCCGACTGAAGCAAACAGTGTGGCTAGCGATTTTGCCGTCTGTGCAGTTGGTTTTCGGAAAGCAACAATTTTGGCGGTGAGGGTGTGAATGGGAGAGAATTTCGCAGGTTTCGACACGGCAGCAAAGGCCGGGGGCTTAAAGATGTTCGACAAGAAGCGGTCGAGTGAACTTGTTCAATATGAACAAATATATTGTAAAAGGGCCCACCTTTGTGATAAGATTATAACAAAAGATGCCTCGTATTTAAGGCTATTAAATGAAAATGACGCCCGCCGGGCTTATTCGAAGCAAATGCAACGGCTGCGGAGGGAGAAGTCTGCCCCTTCCGGTAAGGGGCGGATTATTCGCGTGTTCTATAAAATATTCATAGCAGCGAAGCAAACAAATGTGCTTAGATGAAGGGGAGTTGAGGAATGGAAATCGACAAACTGGAATCTGTGTGTATGGTGAATGCCTATAAAAACTTTGCGGAGGCAGCCTTCCATCGTTTCATCTCGCCCGCCACCATATCCAAGCATATCCTGCAGGTTGAGGAGGAGCTTGGGGTGCCCCTTTTTGAGCGTGCAACCAAGGCCAAACCGGTAATGCTGACGCCGCAAGGGGAGAGCGTGATTGAGGACATACAGTCCATTGTCAACGCCTATTACCGGATACTGAAAACCGTGCAGTCCAAGCAGCCCCTGAAGACCCTGACTGTGGGCTACATACCGAGAGTGGGCGGCTTCGGCGAAGCCGACATAATATGCGACTTTGTACGGCGAAATCCGGACGTAACGCTGGTTCGCCGAGTCGGCTGGGGCACAGAGCTTGCGACAATGCTGACGACGGGCACGGTGGACACGGTGCTCATATCCCTGCTGGGAGAAAACCCCTTTGACACGATTCCCGCCCTCGCGGTTCTGAAAACTCCGGAATACCACATTGTGCAGGTTTCGGAGAGCCGGGTGCTGCGCATAGGCGTTTCGGAAAATCATCCGCTTGCACGAAGTAAGAAAATCACAAAGGAAATGTTTCCGCTGCTCAGGGATGAAGTCTTCCTGTTCGGGCTTTTGCCCGACACCTGTCCGTATGAGCACAGCCGCAAACACATCGAGCGGCTGCTGGGGCTGGAAGGCAAGATGCGCTGCCAGTTTGTAGACACCACTGACAGAGATGTGGTGCTGCAGCTCGTGCGCGACGGAAACGGGGTACTGCCGCAGGCCTGCTTTATCCCTGAAGTACTTAACGGGGTGCACTTCCTTCCGGTGGAAGGCTGGGACGTTCCGGCGCGGCTATACTTCGTCTACCCGGCATCCAAATCGTCGAAGCTTCTTTCCCGCTTTAAGCAGGTGGTTGAACAGCACATCAGTAATTAATAAATATAAATGAGAATCGCCAATGGGATGTGGGTTTACCACATCCCATTGGCGTTAGTGTATAAGAAATTCTTCTCAATTAAAAAATGTATGCGCCGATAGTGGAGAGCGCCCAGATAAGTATGATACCCAGGATAAACGGCGGTATGCCGTGCGACCAGATATAGCCCGGCTTCTTGACGAAGGGTTCCTGGCTCAGCAGAATCGGGGCGGGACCGCAGGCCGCCATGGTGAGGTATGCGAACATGCAGCTGGAAACCAGCGCAAGGCAGATGAAAGTACCGTTGACGCCAAGAGTATTGCAATACTCGACGCAGAAGGGCGCTACAGCCGAGCCTATAATCAGACCTGTCGCCAGATTGGAGAAGAAGTTGGTTACGACCGTCGCAACGATGACAATGACCAGAACAAAGACAGGGAAGGGCATGCCGCCGAAGATGGGGCTCAGGACGGAGCCGATCCAGGTGCGGACGCCCAGGTCGTTGTTGCTCAGCATGCTGCCGACTACGGTAAACGCCGCGACCGCCAGGGTTACGCCCCACATAACCTTACCCATGAGCTGTTCGGGGTTTACAACGGGCTTGCCCTCCCAACGCAAAAGCGAGAGTATAGCCAGCATGAAAGCGGCCCACAGCCACAGAGTTATGCCGTTGTACCAGGTCTTTAAAGCCCCATCGGGGAGAATCAGCTGGATAAGGGTGTATAGTATGGCAAGCGCGGTAAAGATTATGGATATTATCTGCTGGGGCGTAATGCGAAGGTTCTGCATGCCTTCCATCTTGGTGACATCCAGAGTTTTCAGTCTGCTTATATCCACGCGGAAAACAAAACGCATAATCAGCAGGAAGCCTATGCAGTACAAAATGCCGATTAAGAAGGAGAAAATCATATAGTAGGCATAGTTGGTCTGAATGCCCGCAGCCTCGAGCGCGCCGGCTATGGATGCGTATATTGCCAGTGTGATTCCCTTGAAGGGAAGGAAGGCCATGCCGAGCATGCAGGACGTCTGCAGGCCGATGCGCGTTGTCATGTTGAAATCGCTGTCCGGGTCATAGCCCAGCGTGGCTATGATATAGTCCATGATGGTGTACAGAAGCACCAGACCGCCGGTGCCCATGAACGGACCGCATATCCATCCGACAAACAGGAGGACGAAAAGGAACAGCATTGGGCGGCCCTGAATGGACTTCCTTGTCAGCATCCACTTGGCGAGGAATTCACCCGCACCGGTCTGAATAAGAGAGTTGCAGACGGCAAAGATGAAGAGCAGCTGCACAACTGTGGCGTTGCCGATTGTCATGCCGATGACTGTATTGCCGTCATAAAAGCCCGTCATCACGACCGCAAATACAGCCATCATGGTCGCGGGTATCAGACCGAAGTCGAAAACAATCATCAGCACAAGGCCGATGAAGATGCCGATGGCGGCGACGCCGGTCTCGGTAATTCCGCCCCAGGAGGGTACGATTTTATTGAAAAAGAACATAAAGAGAATGCAAATCAAAAGCTTTATGTAATAAGATGCAGAGGTTTTATTTGAAGCGGAAGTTTCAGTTACAGTAGGCATTTGTTATTCCCCTCTTTTCTTATTTGTTGCCACTCGGAAGAGGCTTGGTGCCTTCGGCGGCTTAAGCTTTGGTTAATTTCCAGCCGGGCGGATGCCGATTGCATCGCCATAATTTACAAAGAACTCGCCCTCCTGCTCGCGGAGTTCGGCCCAGTAGCCCTCGCAGGGCTTGTCAAGAGGAACGCCCTCCTCCTCGATGAGTATTTTGCGCAGGAGCTTGCCGTCGAGCTCTCTCGGGCGGAGATTCTCCTTTAGAGCGACGTCGGCGGCGACTGCAGCGGCATGTCCGGTGCCCATGGCCGGCCCTATTATTCGCATTGCGCCGTTTGCGTGGAACTCGGCGGAGCAGCAGCGCCCTACGACGAGCAGGTTGTCCACTTTCTTAGGCAGCAGGGAGCGATAGGGAATTTCGCAGTAATCGCGCGGACTCGGGCGGGCCTCGACGCCCTCGGGTACGCCGAAGGGGTGCATTTCAGCACGGCAGCCGGACTTTAAGGTGATGGCGGTGCCGCTGGGGTTTTTCATATGTATGTGGCGCTGGAAAACCAGATTGCTACTGGTGGGGTGGTGGGTATCGAGCATCTCCGGGAAGCGGGCGATGCCGTCCTCGAACTTGTTGCCGCAGACTATGTCGGCGGCTTTCAGCATATACTCGCCGAAGATACGGCGGCTGTCGCGCACGCCGGGTATGGAGCCGGTGCCGACAAGACGCAGGTTCTCAAAGCCGGGAACCTCGGTCCGCAGGAACTTAAGGAAGCCTTTCATCAGCTGGCGCTGCTCCAGGACCTGGCGGGTTATATCCTCACAGTCGGTGTTGCGGCAGAAATAGCTGTGGAATGAGAAGGTTACGAAGTCTACGTTGTCTTCGGGGGTGTTCGGGATAATCACGCGGAAGAAGCCGGTGTTTTTATTGCAGACATGGCGCACAAGTTCGCCGCGCTGGATGGCTGCTTCCTCAAGGTCGTAGACCAGGGGATGTGGGTTTTTTACGCCCTTGGCCAGCTGTTCGGCCTTGTAGGCCTCCTCGGCGGCCAGATACTTTTTGAGGTTTGCGCCCGACCAGCGGGAGCCGAGGGTCGTGGACATATTAAGACCGGCAAAGTCCACGCCGCCCACCTCGTAAGGCACGCCGGCCATGGCCGCGAGATCCGCATCGCCGCTTGCGTCGATGAATATGTCCGCGGCGACGCTCACCACGCCGCCCTTGGTATAGAAGAAGGCCTTTTTGATGTACGGGCCGTCCATCTCCACGTCCATGCAGGTGGAGTCATAGATGATGCGAGCGCCGGCCTGGGTGACCATCTCTTCCAGGACGATTTTGCCGAACTCAGGCTCAAAGGAGGGGTTGCGGTAGTAGTCTTTATCGGGGTAGAGCTTCCTGAGCTGACCTTCAGCCTCAAGGCGCTTGGTGAACTCAAGACAGATGCCCTCGATGCCCCCGGCGATTTGAGGCACATAGCCGTTGGTGGCAAGGCCTCCCAGAGACACGCCCTTTTCAAAAATGATTACGTGACGTCCGCGCCTTGCCGCTGCGATTGCGGCAGCGCAGCCGCCGACACCGCCTCCGATTATGGCAATGTCGCAGAACAGCTCTTTCCTGACAGGTTGCATTCCATCCACTCCATTCCATTTTGTTATTTTGGCTCGGCAGTACCCTGCCTAAAAATCATTATCTCAATTCGCTGAGAGCTATGCAAATCGTTATATTCGGATTCCTTTACGAATCGTTGAGCTAAGACAGCTCAGTGGCAATGCCTTGAAATACCGAGTTGATACTGCCCAATATTATGCAAAACACATTCCTGCAAAGGTAAAGAGGCCGCAAGTCAGACGACCTTTTTTGACAGAAAAGACGTTATTCTCCTAATATAATAAGTTTATGGCGCAGCCGGCCTTTGTTACCGCGCCGCAACGGGGCGTGCGCAGGGAATTATCCTCCGCCAAACGGAAAATGGGAGAATTATAATGAATTTTGAGGGAACACGGGTATTGCTACTGGAAGGCTATGCCAGGCAGGCGCTCCCGCTATTAAAGGCGTTTAAGGACTTGGGCTGCCGCACGGCGGCGCTTTGTAGCTCCAAACTCGATGTGGCGTATGTATCCCGCTTCGCCGACGTCAAGTTCATAGGTGTTTGCGATCCAAGCGACGCCGAGGGCACAACAAAGCAGATAAGGGCGCTCCTGCGTACGGGCAGTTTTGATTTGGTCGTACCCACGGTCGATTTCTCCGCCGGAATTCTCTCGAAAAACAAGAAAGAATTTGAAGAATACTGCAAGGTGGCAGTCTGCGACTGGGAAACTTACGAAATTGCAGGCGACAAACTGAAAACAATGCGAGTTTGCATGCAAAATCAAATCCCCTGTCCCTATACGCTTGCGGATGTCGAGTCAATTGACGATATTCTTTCCTCCCCTGTTCAATATCCGATTGTAGTCAAGCCAAGAACAGGGTACGGGGCAATCGGCTTTAAGAAAATCGAGAGCCCCGGGAGTTTAACAAGGCTGTTTGGGGCAAACGGGGCTGCGGTTCGGGACTACGTTTTCCAGGAATACATACCACAGACCGACTTGCAGTATGAGTGTGCAATGTTTGTTGACTCAAACAACGAGGTAAAAACCGCGCTGGTTTTCAGCAAGAACAGGTGGTTTCCCGTATCAGGCGGCTCAAGCACTTTGAATATAACCGTGGAGCGGCCCGATATAGTCGAAAGCTGCACACAGCTTCTGAAAACCATAAACTGGCGCGGGGCCGCCGACATAGATTTGATTCAGGACCCCCGGGACGGTGTCGCGAAAATCATGGAGATAAATCCGCGTGTTTCGGGGAGCGTGAAGATTTGCTTTATCTCCGGTGTGGATTTGGCAAGGCAGATGCTGGAGCTTGCCTACGGGCAGCCTGTCACAAAATACGACAAATACAGGTCCGGCCAGCGCCTGCGCTGCTCTCAGACAGACTTCCTGTGGTTTCTTAAATCGAAAAACCGCTTTTCCTCAAAGCCTTCCTGGTTCAGTATCAAGGACACGAAGGACCACACCTTTTCCTGGGACGACCCCCTCCCCTGGTTTGCCTTTCTTTTTAGGGGTATGAAAAACCTTAGCGTTGAACTGAAAAAGCGCAGCTGAAGCTACGCATAGAGAAGGATAAACCTTTGCAATGTGAAAACATCCGGATTAATATGTGGGTAGTACTTATTCGTCTTAATAATCCGGCGGCAGAAATGAACTTTGGGGAGAGGGAGAGATATGGATAAGGGCACGATAAAGTCGTTTAAATCTGTCTTTCAAAAAGAGGAGCTGCTTGCAAAAACAATCGAACTTCTCCCGTACCCGATACAGATTTACGCACCTGACGGGACATCGGTGTATGTCAATAGGGCCATGCTGGAAGAATACCATGTCTCTAGTCCGGACAAGATTGTCGGAAAATACAACATTTTTCAAGACCCCGTAATTGCCGCCTCGGGTGAGGCCAATGCCGTAAAGCGCGCCTTTCAGGGGGAAACCGTATTCTTTCAGGACGTAAGGGTTCCCTTGGAAGATATAACCGCGCGCTATGGCATAGACGATTTGGATCTGGAGGCCGTATACCAGGACATAACGCTTTTCCCCATTCCGGACGCGGAAAAGAGGGTGGTCTATGTCGCGGCGATGCTCATTAACAGGAGAGTATACCGCGGCAAAGACGAAATCGAAAAGGCTAAGGAGTATTTGGAGAGTCACTGGAAAGATGAGTTTGACCTTAATAAAATCGCAAGAGCCGCCTGCCTCAGCAAGACCCATTTTTCAAAGCTGTTTAAGAAGCATACGGGCCTTACACCTTACGAATATTACATAAACTATAAAATCAATAAGCTGAAGGAGAAGCTGCTGGACGCAAATCTCACGATTGCCCAGGCTTTTGCCGCCTGCAACATGGTTTACAACGGCCGCTCCGCCGGCAAGTATAAAGCAGTTACCGGATATTCTCCCTCCGAATACCGGAAAATTTACGGAAGGAGGCAGGTCGATGAGTGAGCAGTCTTCGGGCATACACGGAAGTTTTAAGGAAACACTCCCGTCTTTGTTTATCGAGCGGGAGCTCCTTGCTAAAGTCGTCGAGCATTTTCCCTATCCCATTCAGGTGTTCTCTCCCGACGGGATTGCGAGGTTTATAAATAAGGCCGCCATGGAGACCATAGGCATTAGAAGCCTAGAAGCCCATGTGGGCAGGTACAATGTTTTTGAAGACCCTCTTGTGCTTAAGCTCGGCGCTGCGGACAGGGTGAGGAAGGTGCTCAAAGGCGAAACAGTGTATATCACCGATTTTAACGCGCCGTATAAGGACTTAATCCGATACTTCAATGTGAAAGACAGGGACATAAGGACCATAAGCGCGGATATTACCTGCTTTCCTATTCTCGGCCCCGGCGGCGAGATTGAGTGGTTTGCCGCCGTGTTTATCATAAAAAATGTGTACTGGGGAAAGGAAGAAATAGCACTCGGGAAAGAGTACATAGAATCGCATTGGCAGGAGCCCTTTAACATAGATAAGATAGCAAAGGCGGCCACACTCAGCAAATCCCATTTTGTCAGGCTCTTTAAGAAGAACACCGGCGTAACCCCCCACGAGTATTACGTAAGTTACAAAATCGGCAAGCTGAAAGAGAAGCTGCTGGACTCAAACCTCACGATTGCTCAGGCCTTTGCCGAGTGCAACATGGACTACAACGGCCATACGGCAAGGCAGTTTAAGGAGCGGGTAGGCGTGTCGCCGTCCGAGTACAGGAAGAGCCGGAAGTAGGATTAATTCAAATATTTATAAAAATCAGCCAGGCTTTGTTTTAAAACGGCCTGGCTTTTACATTTAAAAAAGCAATTTCGGTACTAATTTTGAGCATTTCGAGCATATCTTTGCAATCATGAAGTTGTTAACATATGGTAATAGGGTCTAGCAGAATTGCATAT
>DUPK01000050.1 GCA_012838345.1 Clostridiales bacterium
TACCTTGCGATTTTGCCGAGCGCCTTCTTTTTCTCCGCTCCTATGAGCGACTCGCTCTTTCTCCTGCTCTCAGTCTCCTGCATATATCTGGCCAGAAGAAAACGCTACCCCGCCTCCTGTTTCCTGGGCGGGCTTGCGGCATTCACGCGCTCCCTCGGCCTTACGCTTTTGGCTCCCGTATGCTTCGAGCTTGTTTCGGACCTCATACGCGAGGCGAAAAAGCGCGGCGGCAGAAGAAGTCTTAAATACCTCCCCGCCCTGCTTCTCATTCCCTGCGGCTTTGGGCTATACCTGTATATAAACTACCGGGTGTCGGGCAATCCCTTCCAGTACGCCGTATACCAGAGAGAGCACTGGAGCCAGAGCCTCGGCTTTTTCTGGAACACCGCCTCGTACCAGATTCAGTACGCGATAGCCAGCATAAAAGGCGGCGAGCCCTGGAAGCTTGCGGGCCTCTGGCTTCCAAACCTCGTCTTCCTTTTCGGCGCGCTTATCGTGATGGCGGCGGCCGTAAAGAAAATAAGGCCCGCCTACACCGCGTATTTCATAGCTTATTATATCGTCGCGATGGGCGTGACCTGGCTTCTCTCGGCTCCGAGGTACCTAGCTTCGCTCTTCCCGCTCAGCCTCGCTCTTTCAAAGCTTGCAGAAAAGCGCGCTGTGGACAGCCTGCTGACCGCGGCCTTCCTGCTCGGCACAGTTTTGTACTTGTCCGCATTCGCCGCGCGCTGGCAGGTGTATTGAGGTTCTTTCATGCTTTCCGGTTTCAAGGCGGCGACAATTTTGCACAGCAGAAAAGGGATGCTGCAAGTCAGCATCCCTTTAAAATTTCCAAGGCAAAAGAACGGCGGCGCGGGCAGCCGTTCTTTTCAATACTTGTCTAATTTTTGCTAAACTTTTTTATCAGAACGGAAGGTTCAGACCGCCTGTAATCTTGGACATGGTCTGGCTAATCGACTCCTCCGCCTTTCTCAGCGCCTCGTTCACCGCCGCGACGATGAGGTCCTCAAGCATCTCGACGTCTTCGGGGTCCACGGCATCCGGCTCGATTTTAACCGAAACAAGCTCCTTTTTGCCGTTGACCGTGGCCGTTACGACACCGCCGCCCGCGGTCGCGGAATACTCCCGCTCCTCCATCTCAGCCTGCATTTTTATAAGCTCCTGCTGCATCTTCTGCGCCTGCTTTATCATATTCGGATTAACTCCGCCGAAGCCGCCTCTGAATCCACCTTTTGCCATATTTTCTCTCCTCACTTAAACTTTATATTTTCGAATTTGCTCAGCGCGTCCAGCTTATCCTCAAAGACCTCCGCCTTCTTCGCGGCATCTGTCACCACGACCCTTACTGTGCGGCCGAGCAGGTCCTCCGCCACGGCCTTAACGGCGGCTTTAATCTCCTTTTTATCCAGAGTTATCAAGTGGAAGGGGCTCTTTGCCCTGATGATAACCGTGCCGTCCTGTATCTCACCCTCGGCGTTCGTAGGGTCGTTTAATACCATAAAATCAATCGGATTGAGCCTGCTCTCCGTAGCGCTAAGTATATCGTCCCAGGTACGGCTATCTCCCTGCCGATTTCTGTCCGAAACAGCGCTCTGCTGTATTGGCTGAGGCTTATCTTCGGGCTTATTCTCCTCTACAATCGGCTGAGCTGCAGTTTCCGGCGCCGAAGCGGTGATTTGTTCGGGAACGGGTTCCGGGCTAGATTCCGGCTTCGCCTTTGGCTTTTTAACCGGCTCTTTTTCTAAGGGTTTTGGAGCGCTGCTTTCAAGCTCATCTACCCTGCAAAGCTGCATAAGGCAGAGCTCGGCGACTACTTTTCGGTTTCCTCCCGCGTTTATGGTGCTCAGCTTGGACTGCACCGTCCCAATATCCGACATGAGCCTTTGTGCCGTTACTAAGGAGGCAAGTTCCTTCAGCGTCCTTATCTCATAGCCGCCGCTTTGAAGTCCCCAGCCCCCCTTTGGCGCTATCTTCGTAAGAAGTATGTCGCGCTGCAGGGCGCACAGCTCATCGAGTACCGCCGCAACATCCTTGCCTTCCGAATAGAGCCTGTCAAGTATCGTGAGCGCCTCTGCCGCGTTGCCCGATATTACGGAACGCAGCAGCCTCTCGGTCTCAAGCCGGCCGGCCAGCCCTATTGCGTTTCGCACATGCTCGGCCGTGATGGTGCCCGCCGAGGAGCACTGGTCGAGGAAGGATATACCGTCGCGCATTGAGCCGTCGGCAAGTCGCGCGAGCAGCTCCGCCGCTTCCTCGGTGAGCTTCAGCCCCTCTTTTGAAGCGATATGGACAAGCCTTTCGGCGATACGGTCTGGCGGCAAGCGCTTAAAAGTGAAGCGCTGGCACCTTGAAAGGACGGTTGCTGGGACCTTGTAAAGCTCCGTGGTCGCCAGTATGAACATGAGGTGCTCCGGCGGCTCCTCCATAATTTTAAGCAGCGCGTTGAAGGCGTCCTTGGAGAGCATGTGCACCTCATCTATGATGTAAACTCTCTTTCTGACCGCGGCCGGCGAATATATGGCCTCGTCGCGCAGGGCGCGCACATCGTTAATGCCGTTGTTCGAAGCGGCGTCCATCTCCACAACGTCGAGTATGCTGCCGTTTTCTATCCCTATGCAGGAAGGGCACTTATTGCAGGGATTGCCCTCGACTGGGCTTTCGCAGTTCACAGCGCGGGAAAAAATCTTCGCGCAGGTGGTCTTACCCGTACCTCTTGTCCCAGTAAAAAGATAAGCGTGGGAAAGGCGCCCTAAAACGACCTGACGCTTCAGGGTCTCAACCACGCTGTCCTGACCGACCACATCGTCGAATGTGCGCGGCCTCCATTTTCTATATAAAGCCTGATACATAAAAGCTACCTCCTTCGAGGTTTACGGCGCAAGGCAGGACCGCACACCCGCCTTTGACAATTGCGATATGCCCGTTACCCCTGCAGCCGGCTCGGAAACGGCGCCCTCGCGGCACACGAAAGCTCCTGCTTAATGCTGCTCGGTTCCCCGCCTGACATGGTTCACAGGTTTCCGTTGCGCAAGACCGTCTCGTCATCGCTGCTTACAAGGGTCAGACAACACATCGCAAAGCCGGGGGCGGGGTTCGTCTCTGCTGTAGCGGATTGCAGATACAGGGCACCGCTAACTCCCCGACCAGTGCGGTCCTGCCTCACGCCGTATGCGCGAGGCGTATTAACGCAATGTTTATTTTACTATACTGAGATAGTATTTGCAATAGAAAAGAATTCAATGATAAGTAATAAGCAGAACGTAGGCTGTTGTCATTCGGGCCGGGCGCTAATATGCCGGTTTTAAGCCAATCAGCATGCGCCCCCCGTAATATACTGCGAAATTGCCTCTTCCATGCTGTACATTCCGCTGTCCTTGCCCATAATCCATTTGGCGGCGTAAATGGCACCCTGCCCGAAGGCGGACCTGTTGATGGACTCATGCACCAGGCGGATTGTCTGATTTGGGAGACCAAAAACCACCTCGTGCCTGCCGACTATGCCGCCGACTCTTATGGAGTTGACATGTATCTGCTTGTCAAGCCCCAGGTCTTCGGCTATCCTCAGCGCCGTGCCGGAAACGCCCTTTTTCCCCTTGAAATGCTCCTCAATTATTTCAATGTCAGCATTCGGCACTATTCTCTTAAGCAGTTTTGAGGCCTCAATAAGAAAATTTATGCCGAGAGTTATATTGGGCGAATAGAGAACCGCAGTATACTGGCTGAGCTCGTTCAAATGCTTAATATCCCTTTCGTCATAGCGGGAGATTGCTGATACTATGCGAGTCCCTATCTTTGCGGCGTTTTCATATTCGGATACGGCGCTTGACGTTGAAAAATCAATTATCACATCGACCCTTTCCCTCTCAAAGAAAGTGTCAAAGTCTATATTTTGAACGGAGTAAATTCTCCCCTCTTCATGCTCAAAACCCAGAACGCGGCTTGCGTAATCCCCCTCATGAGCCGTGCTGCTTCTTATGACCCAGACAAGTTCGCAGTCCTTGTCTTCAATTATCTCCTTCGCAACCACCGAGCCCGTTCTGCCGAAACCAAATAATCCAATTTTTATCGCCATGGCTTCCTCCTTTATTTTCAATTACTTCAAATTAATGTAAAATCCCTTGGATAAAATTAAACTGCAGATAAGTTTTCTGCAGCGTTGTAAAATCATAGCAAATCCATAACATTCACCACCACTTTCAACGCTTATGAGATTAGCTGACGGGTTCGGGCAGAAAGCTTGCCCTACATGAAAGCCCATGATTCACCCCAAAAATTGGTTCTCCCACTCCATTTCTGGATTCAGCGGCAATTAGTAGATAATAAAATATAAAATTGTATGAAAATTTTAGCATATGGACCGTGAAAAGTCAAACTAAAGCTGGTTTTTTAGGCTAAGTTACAACATTTTTTCTCTTTACTTTTTTGAAATTAATGCTATAATACTCGTTGGTCCTTATCATTTTTTCAGCCTTAGGCCCGGCTCGAAGAGCAAGGCAAAACTTAATACGCGGGGGTGTAGCACAGTTGGTAGTGCGTACGGTTCGCATCCGTAAGGTCAGGGGTTCGATTCCCCTCATCTCCACCATATCAGGACTGCAATTTTTGTACAAAAATTGC
The DNA here is from genome assembly GCA_012838345.1 of Clostridiales bacterium. Lineage (GTDB taxonomy): Bacteria > Bacillota > Clostridia > Oscillospirales > Oscillospiraceae > DUPK01. The sequence goes on from DUPK01000050.1 coordinate 4,618, forward strand.
AGTCCTTTTTTGTCCGGACACATAGAATAAGCCCGAACA
>DUPK01000051.1 GCA_012838345.1 Clostridiales bacterium
AGACTTTTGATTCTTTTGAGCATTTCAAGGCCGAGCTTATTGAATATCTTGATTACTACAACAACCGCCGCAGCAAGGCAAAGCTGAAGGGCCTGCCGCCTGCTCTTCACAGGCAACAAGCCCTCTCAGTTGCGTAATTTAAAAATGTCTAACTTTTTGGGGTCACTTCATTGACCGTTCCGATTTTTTCTGCTTAAATTAAGACTTATTCAAAGAACTTAAGGCTAATATCCAGCGCCTTTACCGTATGCGTAAGTGCACCTATTGAGATAAAATCAACCCCTGTTTCGGCCACCTCGCGAAGATTGCGCTCGCCCATGTTTCCGGAAGCCTCCACCAGCGCCCTGCCGTTTATACGCTTTACGGCAGCAGCCATCTCCTCAAGACCCATGTTGTCGAGCATGATAATATCTGCGCCGGCGGCCAGCGCCTCGTCGATCTGCTCCATTGTCTCGACCTCGACCTCGATTTTCAGCGTATGCGGCGCTGTTTTGCGAACGGCCACGACAGCTTCCCTTATGCCGCCTGCCGCCTTGATGTGGTTGTCCTTTATAAGGACCCCGTCGGCCAGGTTGAAACGGTGGTTGCGCCCGCCGCCGGTCTTGACCGCGTATTTTTCAAGCACTCTGAGGCCGGGTGTGGTTTTGCGGGTGTCGACGATTACGGCCTTTGTCCCCGAAACCTGCTTTACGGCCTCAAAAGTGCGCGTGGCAATGCCTGACAATCTTTGAACAAGATTGAGCGCGACGCGTTCGCCCGAGAGAATGCTTCTTGAGTTTCCGGAAATCTCGGCGATTACGGCGCCCCTTTCAACATAGGTTCCGTCTGTGACAAAGGGAGTGACGACGACCGACGGGTCAAGCAGGGTAAAGACCCGGATAAGTATATCCATCCCGCAGATAAGGCCTGGCTCCTTTGCCTTGAATACGCCTCTGGAAACGGCGTTTTCAGGTATACAGCTTATTGTGGTTATATCGCCTGTGCCTATATCCTCGTCAAGTGCCCGTTTAATGAATTCGTCATGACCTAAATGGTACATTTGTTATCGCAATCCTCTCTGTAGTGAGCTCCTACGCTTTCTTTCCGCAATATTGCGGCGTCGAGTATCTCTTTGGCTATGCTCGCGACATTCAACGCTTCCACATACGCCTTGTTCGAAGAATAGCCGGACTTAAGATATTCAAGAATTTCCGTCACTCTCTTAAGTGCTTTCTTCATGCCCGCCTCCGTGCGGATGACATAGCAGTGTTCGTGCATAAGCTGCCGTATCTCCATACGAAGCGCCGCATAATCGGGGGAGATTTTGGGCCTTTCAGGCATGTCCGGTATCATGGGCTTTGTCAATGGGGAAGCCGATTCTAGAGACTCGTTGATTTTCGTCGCGGCCCTTCTTCCGAAAACCAGGCATTCAAGCATGGAATTGGACGCAAGGCGGTTTGCCCCGTGCACGCCAGTACAGGAAGCCTCGCCGCAGGCGTACAGGCCGCTTATGCAGGTCTCGGAGTTTAAATCGACCTCGATGCCGCCAATAAGATAGTGCTGCACCGGGAAAACGGGTATCCAGTCCTTTGCGATGTTGATTCCGCGCTTTAGGCACTCGCTGTAAATCGTAGGGAAGCGGTTTTTGAGAAATTCTTCGTCCTTTGAGGTTATATCCACAAAAACATGGTCCTCTCCGCTGCGCTCAAGCTCCTTCACAATGGCGCGTGCAACTATGTCGCGCGGGGCAAGCTCGTTTAGCTCGTGGGCGCCCAACATGAAGCGCACCCCCTTGCTGTTCTTCAAAAGGCCGCCCTCGCCGCGCACCGCCTCGGATATTAGGAAGGCGCGCTCTTCGGGGTTCTGGCTGTAAAGGCCCGTAGGATGAAACTGGATAAACTCGATGTTCTTAAGTTTCGCGCCCGCGCGCATTGCCGCGGCAATGCCGTCCCCTGTTGCTATGGAGGGGTTGGTGCTTGAAAGATACACCTGGCCGATTCCGCCGGTTGCTATGACGACATGTCTTGTAGATATTACGCCGAGCCTGTCCTCTTTATCGGCATAGACAATCCCCGAAACGGCGCCTTCTTCATTGGTGAGAATGTCGATAAAGAAACTGTGGTCCATAAGCTTGACGTTTGAAAGGGGATAAACCAGTTGGGCAAGCACCTTAACGGTTTCACGTCCGGTAGCGTCCCCGCCAGCGTGGACAATTCTGTTTCTCCTGTGGCCGCCTTCGCGCGTTATCTGGAGGTCGCCGTCTTCATTGAGGTCAAAGGGCACATGCATGGAAATGAGGGTTTGAATGTCCATGGGGCCTTCATCAACCAAGACTTCGACGGCCTTTCTGTCGCAAAGCCCGGCGCCCGCTATCAGAGTGTCCTCCAGGTGAAGGCTCGGGTTGTCGTCCACCGCGATAGCCGCGGCTATACCTCCCTGCGCAAGCCATGAATTTGAAGTATCCACACCTTCCTTACTGAGGATGCAGCAGCTATACCTCTTGTCAATGTGCAGTGCAGTATACAGCCCCGCGAGTCCCGCGCCAACTATTACCACGTCGAAATCCAGATGATTTTCAAACTTGATGTTTCCGTTAAATGCAAAGCGCATTATTGTCAACTCCTTAGAAAAACGGCTCCAAACGCACCGGATAATAGGATGAGAAGGGCCGGACTTATCTTAGTTTTAAGCAATAGCAGGGACAATACAATTGCAATTAGCAAAACGGGGAAGTCTATCGCGGTGAGGGAAAGCTCGGGCAGTACTGCTGAACGGAAGACCGAAATAAGACCCGAAAGGATTAAAGCCAGTACGACGGGTTTAATCCCCGAAAGGGTGGACCTGACGATGGGGCTTTCCTGAAAACGGAAAAAGAAGCGCGCCACTATAAGACAGATTAATATGGAGGGAAGCATGATGCCGAGTGTAGCAACTACGGCACCTGGAACACCGGCAAGGTTATATCCGGCAAAGGTTGCGGCGTTTACGGCGAAAGGCCCGGGGGTCATCTGGGATATGGCCACCATGTCTATCGACTCCGCGACGGTCATGTAACCGCGCGAGACAAGCTCCTGCTGGATAATGGGTATCATCGCCATACCGCCGCCAATTGTAAACAGCCCCGTTTTAAAGAATATCCAGAATAAAAGCAGATAATTAGTCATTGCCGGCCCCTCCACTTCGACGCAGGATGAGATAGTAGAGGACAAATCCGAGGAGAGCGCCGCCCAATATAATATAAATTACGCTCAGCGAGGGGAAAATAAGCATCAAAGCTATGGCGATAATGAAAAAACCGAGTCCCCAGAGGTCTTTTACATTTTTTCTTGACATTTTGTAGAGTGTTGAAACAAAAAGCGCCACGACGGCGCCGGAGACTCCCCTGAGTATTCCGCGTACATAGACGTTATCGGATAAAACCGAGTAGAAAGTAGCGATGATACAAAGGACAATGAAAGAGGGGAGGACGGAGCCGAGCCCCGCGACCAATGCAGCCGGCACACCGCCGATACGGTAGCCCGTAAGTATTGAGACGTTTACCGCAATTATTCCGGGCAGGGTCTGGGCGACAGCCGCAATGTCGGATATGTCGTCTCCCGATACCCAATCCCTCTTTTCCGAGAACTCGGCAGATATAATTGTGAGCATTGCCATTCCGCCCCCGAATGTGACGGAACCTATTTTGAATGTTATCAGAAATATATTCAACAGCTTTTTAAGGGAGAGCTTTTGCGGGATATGATGATTATTATCCATTTCATGGCTCCGGAGAAATATTCTAGTGCGCCCCTGGTATTAGGCGGCATGGATTTGAATATGCAGGCTACAGGCTATGCCGCCGGGGCAGATGCGGTTAGAATAAATATGTGCTCATATTATACCACCAAAGATATATTTTGCAATATTAACATTATCTTATTGCGCGAATTGACAAAGGCGAAACCTTGTGTTAATATAACCTAGCGAAAATAAGGAGAGATGGCTGAGTGGTCGAAAGCGGCGGTCTTGAAAACCGTTGTCCCAAAAGGACCGGGGGTTCGAATCCCTCTCTCTCCGCCATAATCATACCCTGCAGCTTTACCGGCTGCGGGGGTTTCTGTTTTCATGTAACTTAGATTAGCGTTTGTCTTGCAATAAACCAATTAAATTCAGCCTTAAGAATATTCGCCGCGCAAATATTGCAGCGGCCTTTTGGCTTTTTGAAATCTATAGAAAAGAGAACTTCAATTCCCATGTATTGTGGTTATATATGAAGCGGCGGCAGGAACTAAATCCTGACCGCCGCCCTTGAAAAATGGAGAGGAGTATGAGGACTGTGTGAAACGCTAGGTCTTTTAATCTCAGTTTACAGACCAAAGAGGCTAAGGAGCTTTTTTAGGAAGGTCGGCCTTTCAGCCACAGCGGGAGCGGCGGGCTCCGGCTCCGGTATGCTTATGCCCGCGGTTTTAAATACGAACTGTACCGAGGAAACCTTTTGCCCTTGCGAGACAAATGAGGTGGGGACAAAATCGCTTTTGTCAAAACCCGATAAAAGCTCCTCAATCTTTTCCGATATGAGGCCGTCCATGTCGCCCGTCTTACTAAACAGTTCATTCGTCCCTTCCGAAAGCTCTGAAGCGCCGCCGTAAAGCCCATCAAGACCTTTTGTGAATTCGGCGGTGCCGCCGTAGAGGCTTCCGATGCCGGCGTCCAGCTCAAGGTAGGCATTTTCAAGTTCTTTGACGCCGGCGGTGTATTCGGTAAGCCCCTGGTGGAAGCTCTCGTAATTTGCAAGGAAAAGGTCAATACCGGACTTAAGCCCGCCTGCGGACTCGTTAAGGTCGGAAGCGCTGAGAGACGGGTTCATAGCAGTGGAGATGCTGAGCAGGTTGTGCGAAATCTCACTCAGTCCGGAAGCCGATAGCGAAAGAGCAGGGGAAACCCCGTCAAACAGCGGCTTAAGGCTTTCAAAGGTCGCCTTGAGCCTCATTATTGCCTCAAGCTGTCCCTGATATGTGCTCAGCAGAGCCAAAACATTCGGGTCCGTTGAAGCGGAGAGCGCCGCAAGCACCGAAGTATCGAGCGCCTGCGAGGGGAGCGCCTCTATGGCGGCAGAGAGGGCGGCATAGCCCTGAGAAAAGCTGGTTTCAAGCTCTGTAAGCCCTGAAGCCACCTGCTCAGCCGCAATGGAGAGCTGGTATAGGGCGCCCGGCAGCTCGCTTAACTGGGCAAGGCTGCTCAGCTGTCCCGTCTCAAGCGAGGCGCTGAGTGTCTTGAGGCCCTCCAGTATTGCAGCGGAGCCCTCGTTAAGAGCGGGGCTTTGCTCAGCAAGACTCTTAATACCGCCGAGAAAACCGGCAGAGCCGCCTCGAAGCTCCGTAAAGCCGTTTTTATAACCGGCAAAGCCGTTTCTTAGTTCCCCAATGCCCTCGGCAAGCAGGCTCGCACCGTCTCTAAGCTGCCTAATAGCGTCGGAGAACGGCGACAATTCATCGCTTAGGCTCCCGGTGTCGGGTGTATCCACGCTTATGGAAAGGGGAACGGCGGTAATCTGGATTGGCTTCATCTCAAAATCCGTGACGTCGGCAGAGAGTTTCAGCTTGCCGGCGCTATTCGGCATTACGGTGTAGTTTATTATCTTATCTTTACCCGCGTTTGCAACGGTCGCGCCGTCTGCCGAGATGTTACGGCATTTTGAGGTATCAAGCGTAAGGGATACTTGCAGCATGTAGTTCTCAAAAAAAGCATTATCAGCGTAGGCGGAGTCTTTTGTAGTGATATTTATTTCAAGAGCGCCGGATTTGCCCGCGATTTCCTCGGCGGAGAGTGCATCGCCGTCAAGAGAATAGCTTATGTCAAAATGCCAGGGGAGAAGCGTGCTTTTCATATTGCCCTGGTAATAGAACCGCCCGGAACCCATGCTGAAGGTAAGCTCGTTGCCGGTGAGCTTAATCTCCGAGGTGTCCGTGAGGTTCACAACGCTCTCGTAATCCCCCTTGTCCTTCACAGTCCCGCCCGTAGAGGACTCGAAGATATTTACCACATATATTTGGCCGACTGTACCGTCGTTATGGAGGTTTGCGTAAACCACCTCTTCCTTTGAAGCCGAGGCCTCTGAGGCGGACGCCGACAGCAGTCCTGCCTCGCTGTGCGACGCGAGAGAAGGGGTGAGCGCGGCAAGCGCTATTAATATAACAAGCAGGCAGGGAAGTAAGGTTTTAATCAGCTTATTCATGTCTATGCTCCTTTTTGTAGAAATCCGCGCGAAGCGTGGTCTTATAAACTAAGCTATCAAGCAGTGTTGTGGCTGCAGGCAGGAAGAAGAGCACCATGATTGTGGAGAGTATGGCGCCGCGTCCGAGCAAGGTACCCAGTTGACTGACTATATCGTTTGTGGATATAAAGCTGAGGATAAAGCCCGAGAGTGAAAGAATTGCTGCCGAAGTCAAAACTGAGCTTACTGTCTGCTCGGCGGTCTTTATCACAGCTTCCTTGGGCAAAAGCTCCCTACGGTTTACAAGATAGTGGTCGGTAAACAAGATTGCGTAGTCGACGGTGGCGCCGAGCTGCACGGTACTTATAACCAGGTATCCTATGTAAGAGAGCGCAGAGCCTAAGAAGTAGGGAATGGAGAGGTTTATCCAAATCGAACTCTGGATTGTGATAATCAGTATAAAAGGGAGTGAGAGTGATTTGAAGGTAAGCAGCAGAACAAACCCAATGGCGAGTACTGCCAGAAGGTTAACGATAAAGCTGTCCGAGGTTACGATGTCCTTTACATCGTAGAGATTTGCGCTCGCGCCGAAGGTGAGGGCCTCGCTTCCGTAATACTTCCTGGCGGTATCGCGAATCTCTTTTACAAGCGCAAAGGCCTCCTCGCCCTCCTCGTTCGTATCCCCATAAACTATAATTCGGCTGTAATTATCGGAGTAAAACTGCGATACAATCTCCTTGTCGAGGTAATCGGGCGGTATCTCCGCCCCGACTGAGCTTGTGTAGGATACCACTGAAGTCACATTATTAAGTTCCGCTAGCTCGTCCGTGAGCTCAGCTTCCTTCGCCACATCCCCTCTGGGGACAAGCAGTACCGTGGGCACGGACTGCCCGAAGATATCGTTGACTTTCATCTCGTCCATTCCCGCTCTTGTGCTGGGCTCAAGGTCCCCTATACCGTAGATGAAGCTGGTTTTGTTCTGGGCCAGATAGCTTGGCAGGGCGAGCAAAATCACAAGGATTAACGCCGGGATGCGCACCTTTGTTATAACCCTTCCGCTCCCTTTGAAAGTGGGAATAAAGCGTCTGTGCTTTGTTTTGTCTATCAGCCTATAGCAGGAGACGGTGATACAGGGCAGGAAAACCATGACCGACACAAGGCTGAATACAACGCCTTTTGCAAGATTAAGCCCGAGGTTTGCGCCTATTTCAAAACGCATAAAGACCAGGGCAAGGAAACCGAAAAGGGTGGTGAGGGCGCTGGCCAAAACCGCGGGGAGGGAGCGCTTCATCGCAAGGCTCATTGCCTCGCTTATATCGCTTGTTGTCTCCCTGTACTTCCGGAAGCTGCTAAGCAGGAATATTGCATAATCCAGCGATACGGCCATTTGCAGTATAGGGCTGACCGAAAACGTGATGAAGGAGATGTCGTCAAACAAGAGATTTGTGCCCATATTCAGTAATATGGCAACGCCAATAGCCAGCATGAACAGCAAAGGCTCAATCCATGAGGTGGTGGTAATTATAAGAATTATTATAATGAGCGGAACAAGAAATATCATGACCCTGGTGGTCTCGCCGGCTGACATCTCCTTTGAGGTCGCGGAGACTATCGCATTGCCAGATATAGCCCCCTCCTCGCCGATAAGACTGCGTATTTCTTTGATGATACGAAGGTCGTCGCTGTCGCGGATTGCGAGGGAAATCAAGGCGCTGCCGTCCTTGTAATAATTCTCTACAATCGCTTTGTCCGCCATCTCAAGCGGCTCATGCAAATCGATAACATCGTCGAGCCACATAAGATCGGAAACCCCGTCAATTTCGGATAGCGCCTTTTTGTATTCAAGCGCCTCGGTTATCGATACGTCTGGAATCAAAACCCTGGCATTGGGTATACCGGAATCAAATTCCTCGCGCATAATCTCAAGCGCCTTAGTCGATTCGGCGTCCTCGGGTAGATAGTCAACTATATTATAATTGACAAATACACCGAACTGCAGTACCGTGCTCAGCAAAGCGGCCGCTACAAACAGAACGATAACCAGTTTTCGGTGCCCTAAAATTTTTCTTGAAAGACTCACAATCAAACCTCTTTCCGGACATTATGTTGATTTTTATACACAATTAGATTATATTAATACTGTGTCTAATTAACAACAATCAGATTATTTAGGATTGTATGTCAACAAACAGAAAGTGAGCTTTATGTTCGTTATCCCCGAGAAGCAAATGTAAATAATTCGTAAACGGGAAAAGAGGGTTGGTTATGAGCAATTCCAAGATAGACCGCCGCGTAAAATATACCAAAATGGTTCTCAGGCAAAGTCTGCTTGAGCTTATGAAGTCTAAGCCCATAGACAAGATAACGGTAAAGGAAATCTGCGAGCTTGCCGATATTAACCGCGGCACCTTTTATTCGCATTACAGTGAGCCGCGCGCGCTATTGGAGCAGATACAAAACGAGCTTTTCAACGACATAAAAGCTACTCTGGACAAATATTTGACCAACGCGGACCCCACATCCGGCGCATATGAGATGGTGCTTGAAATAATAAAATGTATAGAATCAAACAGCGATATTTGCAAGATACTTCTCGGCGAGCACGGCGATTCCGACTTTCTCAAGCGCATAATCGACCTTGCGTATGAAAAGAGCCGGGAGAGCTGGAGTCTCAGCATGAAGGTCAAGGACGAAAAGCTGATTGAGTATTTTTACGGCTTTGTTTCCAGCGGAAGCATAGGGGCCATACAATTGTGGATTCAGTCCGGCATGGTGGAGCCGCCGGAAATGCTTGCCACAGTAATCGACGAGCTGACCTCCCAGGGACTCAAAATATTTTTTTAATGGAAACGTGAACAAAATTATCAATATTAGACTGTTAAAACGGGGGTAAAAGTGCTATAATCATTCGGACTAACTGGTCGGAGGTCATTTATGTCATTCGTTGTCCGGGAAAAAGGTTTTTATAAGTGGTTCTTTGCTCTGTGCGCGTCGATTGCATTGCAGGGAATTATTACCTTTGTCGTTAACTTCACCGACAACTTAATGATCGGTATATATAACCAGAGCTCGATGTCGGGCGTTGCGCTTGTAAACCAGATACAGTATCTCCTTTTGCAAATTTCTTCGGGAATCGCGACCGGTGTTGTTGTGCTGACCGCCCAGTACTGGGGAAAGGGAGAGACGGAGCCCATCAGGCGCATCATTGCCCTCGGCATGAAATTCGCCCTGCTGACCGGGGCTTTCTTCACGTTTATTACTTACTTTTATCCGGCGCAGTGCCTATCTCTCCTTACCAATGAAGCCGGGATAATTGAACAGGGAGTTGAATACCTCACCTACATATCCTTCACCTTCTTCGTGTTTACCTTTTCAAACACGCTTATCCTGTCTTACAGAAGTGTTGAGAGCACAAAAATAGCGCCGATTGCGGCGCTCTGCAGCCTGATTGTTAATGTTATTCTCAACTACATGTTGATTTTCGGCAACTTTGGTTTCCCTGAAATGGGCGCGAAAGGAGCGGGGCTTGCCACGCTTCTGGCAAGGCTCGTGGAGATGGTAATAGTAATTGTCTATGTCAAGATAGGCGATAAAAAACTTAGGATACGCTTTCTCGACTGGCTCAAAATGGACTGGGAGTACCTCGGCGATTATCTGCGCATATCCCTGCCGGTCGTGGCTGCCAGCGCGACATGGGGAATAGGGCAGTTTTTGCAGACCTCGATACTCGGACATGTCGGTGCCTCGGCGATAGCTGCAAACAGTATTTCCTCCACCATGTTCCAGACATCGACGGTTTTCTTCCGCGCAACAAGCGGGGCCAGCGCCATAATTATCGGAAAGACGATTGGCGCCGGCCAGACGGATAAAATCAGGACATATTCAAGGACGCTCCAGCTGATATTCCTGGGCTTCGGAGTCATATCCGCCCTGATTATCATGCTTCTCAGAGGTTTCATTATAGACTACTACACGCTCACCCCGGAGGCCAGAAGCCTTACGCGCACCTTCATGCTGATACTGGCGATTACGGTTGTGGGCACTTCATACGAGTACCCCGTAATGGCGGGGATAATCCAGAGCGGCGGTGACACCAAATACGGAATGATAGTGGACACAGCGTTTATATTCCTGTTTACGCTGCCGCTTGCCTATATAAGCGCCTTTGTCTTCCACTGGCCGGCCGAAGTTACATTCATGTTCCTTAAAAGCGACCAGATAGTCAAGTGCCTGCCGCACGGGATAAAGGTAAACAGGTACAGATGGATAAGGGTTCTCACGCGAGAGGTATAAAAAACCTCCGTTCCGGCTGATTGCACCCGGAACGGAGGTTTGTATTCTATTTAAGCAGGTCTTTAAGTTCGGATACGGTTGCGACAATGAAGTCGGCGCCGGCTTCTTCAAGCTCCTCGCGGCAGCCGTAGCCGTACAGGACTCCTATGCAGGGCAGCCCGTTTGATTTGGCTCCAACCACGTCATAGCTTCTGTCGCCGACCATTACAGCCCTAGCCTTGTCTATCCCGCATTCTTTAAGGGCATGGGCTATGACCTCGGCCTTTTTTACTCTGGTACCGTCAAACTCGCTGCCGGAGACAAACTCAAAGTATTGTGATAGCCCGAAATGCTCAAGTATCTGCACTGCGTAGGCCTGGGGCTTGGAAGTTGCGACAATCAGAGTCTTGCCCTGCGATTTTAGGCTTTCAAGCAGCTCCCGCATACCGTCGTATACGACGTTTTGAAACAAGCCCCCTTGGGAAAAGTGATGCTCTCTGTACCTGCTTACTGCAGCCTGAGCATCGGAGTCCGACATCCCGTAAAAACGCATAAAAGAATCTTTAAGCGGGGGGCCTATGAACTTGCAAAGCTCGTCAAGGTCGGGAACCTCAATTCCCATTCTCTCAAGCGCGTATGCCACTGAGCGCGTGATGCCCTCCTTGGGGTCGGTCAGGGTTCCGTCAAGGTCAAACAGAATATATTTGTAGCTGTTCATCAGTACCTCCAAAGCTTAATGACACGATAACATTGACACTATAGCACTATTTGAATATTATTTCAATCTTGAAAACAGGAATACCGCGGCGAAGTGCCGCGGTATTTCCAATTTGAGGGCTTCCATTATGCTCTTAGGTCAAGCGTGTCTTGGAGCCTGTATGTCTGCATGCTATACGATGAAATGCCAAGCTCGCTTACAACATAGAGGTAATCGCCGATATAAAGGCCGCGCAGGTTTTGGTAATAGTAGTAGTAATCCTTATCGTTCTGGTGAAGCGAGATGACCGCCTTTTCCTCGAAGCCCTTATCGCGCGAGTAGGAGTAGATAAAGTACTTTCCGTCAGCGGGGAAGGCGATTATATTCTTTGTGCTGTCTATGAGTATGGCCTTGTGGTTGTAGCTGACCTCGGAATAGTACGTGTCGTTTATGATAAGCTTATTTATCTCGGAGACATCAGCGGGGTCAGAAATATCGAACATAGAGAGCTTAAGAAAACCGGCCCTGCCGCTTGCCTCGTCTGCGTCCTTGCCAAGCCCGAAGAGCAGGCCGTCGGCAAATGGGTGAAGGTATTCCGAGAAGCCGGGTATCTTTAGCGCGCTGAGAATGACGGGGTTTGCGGGGTCTGAGAGGTCGACTGCAAAGAGCGGGTCAACCTGCCTGAAGGTGACGAAGTAACCCGTATCGCCCAAGAAGCGCACGGAGTACACCCTCTCATCGGGGGCGAGGTTCTCGATTTTGCCGATTATGTTGAGGTTCAAATCAATGGTGTAGAGGGCATTATACTGCTTGCTGTCGATTATTGAGCGCCAGACCATGTCGCCGCTCTGACCGTCCGAGTAAGTGTATGAGTATATGGTTGTGACTATGCGGAAGGTACCTTTGTGCTCATCCATCGCAAACTGATTGATAATGGTGCCCGGTACTATTCCCTCGGCCTCAAACTCGATGTTCCCGTTTCTTAGCGAGAAGCGGTAGAGCTTTGTTGCGTCAGAGTATTTGTCTTCCTCGGTATCAAGCTGCGAATATGCTGCAACATAGAGGTTATCTTCGCTTGAGTAGACGGTATTGCCGTAGCCGAGGATGGATTTTGTGGAGACAATCTCGCCGCCTCCGCTTGTGTCAATGCCTGAGACGACCAGATACTGCGCGGAAGCGGGACGGAAACCGGGGGCAATTGCTATGCAGATGTCCTGCGCTTCAAGCAGGGAGCCCTCGCCGTTGCGGTAAACCTGCGGGACATAGGTCTCGGGCATATCCTTGGCTATATCGCTGTATATGCTGTGGTTTGACACAAGGTATAAAGCGTCGCCTATCATACGGGAGGAGACATAGCTGCCGCTCTGGGAGAGCGTGTTAAGCTGCCTAGGGTTTGCCCTGTCCGAAATATCGTAGATTTCGACGCCCACTTCGTTTGCGCCGAAGTATGGCATGATGTAGGCGCGCTTTTCGGGGACTAGGTCTACGGCTGGCTCAGCGCCGCCCCGCCACGGCCCGATATAGTAAGAGTAGTAATTGGTCAGCACGATGAGGCGGTCGCCGTTGACGTACATCTCAAAGGAGTTTTTACCTTTGCGGCCTTCTTCACCCGAAATGTTTCGCGCTATCTGGGAGACTTTTTGAAGCTCGCCGTCCACGGCGGACACTATATAGAGGTATTCGTTTGAAAGGGCGTAAATATATTTGCCGTCAGTTTTGACTATGTCCGCCTCCTGCACTCCGGCGACCTGCAAGTTGGTGTCGGAAAACTCTGGAGTGTCGTCCCAAGTGCCGCTGTCAACGGCGCCGGCGGCAGCTTGCGGGGCAGCGGCAGGGGAGGCGGCTGCTCTGTCGGTTGCGGCATATTCGTATTTAATCTCCGACCTCAGCTCGGAGAGAAGGGTATAGAGCTCTTCATAGCTCTCGGCCACCGTTGAACCGCCGATGTTTGAGTTCGGCTTGTTTATAAAGTTCATAATCGGGCCTGAGAAGGCGATGATTAGGGCAAAGCATGCGGCTAGCGCTACGAGGGAGCGAATTCTAAACGCCTTTGATTTGCGCGAGGCCTTACCCATGGCATCCTCAAGATTCTTGAGTGACTCACCCGAAGGGAACTGCCTGTTCATTTCCTCGCGGTATTTCTTCTTAAATTCGTCATTCACTAAAATAATCTCCTTTCAGCTTCTGCTCCAAAGAGGCCCTGGCCCTGAAAAGGTGGGATTTTACCGTGGATTCGCGGATGCCGGTAAGTTTTGAAATCTCACTTATCGACAGCTCCTCATAGTAATAGAGGTGAATACACATGCGTTGCTTCGGCGGGAGGGCCATCACGGCCTCGTATACCGAAGTGCCGGAGCCGTCCGCTTCTTCCGGCGCGGGCTGGTTGCCAAGTTCCTCGAAGGGTACGATTTTTCGCTTCCAGGCGGAGTTTATGAAGGATTTACAGCAGTTGATGGCGACACGAATAAACCACGCTTTTTCGTGTTCCTCTGAGGCAAAAGAGCGGGGTTTTCTGAGGTAACGCAGGAAAACCTCCTGCATTATATCCTCGGCGTCCTCCCGGTTGCCGAGGTATGACAATCCGAGACGGTACACTGTTGTTGAGTACTTTTCTATAAGTCTCCTATGCGCGGATTCATCCGAGCTGTTTGCCGGCATGATTTTCTCCTCCATAAATCCACCTCATCCTTAATACTTTTC
>DUPK01000052.1 GCA_012838345.1 Clostridiales bacterium
TTGAGCATCCTTTCTGATTGGGTTTGGTCGCTTTTATCTTAAAGGATTTCCTCTTTATGCTCTACCTTTTTTTATGAAAATGTTGGGGCTTGGTTTTCACCACTACCCCAACATTTATTATAGAACCAATAAAATCAAAAAACCCTGTAGCTATTGAAGCTGCAGGGTTTGCTTATGGTGGAGGCGGGGAGAGTCGAACTCCCGTCCGAAAGCACTTCAGCAAGAACTTCTCCGGGCGCAGACGGTTATTTACATTCCCTCGCCCAGGCGTGAACCGTCACACTCAGGGGCTCGGTAGCTTCATTGTTCATGGTGCGCTCAAAGCTTTGCGCACTCACGTGCACCACTAATCGACGCCTTCATCCGGCTCGTGGTCCTTCCGGCGAAGACGGTAGCCTAAATTAAGCGGCTACAGGTAAAGCTTTATTGTTGTTATTTAATTTATAAGTGTCATTTTTAGGAGGGTGACGCCTCCGCCCGCTATTCTTGTCTCCATGCCCCCGTCGAAACCATTTCGCCCCCATGTAGAGGCTGCGGTTTTTCAGTTCATGCGGCCAATATTAACAGTATTAATATTCCCGTTTTTTTAATTATTACGCATATCCAAGATTTATACCTTTTCCGGCTCGGGGTATTCCAATCCAAAGGTCTCGACAGACATTTTCCTTATCTTCTGTTCCTGAAGCGGTTTGTCGTTATAGTCGACTTTGACGTTTGCTATCGCGTCGACGGCTTCAATCCCTTCAATTACCCTGCCGAAGGCCGCATAGCTGCCGTCGAGGTGAGGTGCCCTTTCGTGCATTATGAAAAACTGGCTGCCGGCCGAGTCCGGCCTCATGGCTCTCGCCATGGAAAGCACGCCGCGCTCGTGTTTAAGGTCGTTGTCGAACCCGTTTCCCTTAAACTCGCCCTTTATCGCGTACCCCGGGCCACCGGTGCCGATGCCCTTTGGGCAGCCGCCCTGAATCATAAAGCCCATTATAACCCTGTGGAATATAAGGCCGTCATAGAAGCCGCTGTTTATAAGTGATACAAAGTTCCTGACGGTATTCGGGGCCTTGTCCGGGTAGAGCTCCGCCTTGATTACAGAGCCGTTATCCATCTCAATCGTAACTACGGGGTTTTTCATTCCTTGACCTCTTTTCAGATGTTTTTCGCTTTTACCCTGCGGTCCATCTCGCGCTCGACTTCCTTGCGGGCGATGCTCTCGCGCTTGTCGTACAGCTTTTTGCCCTTGCAGAGACCGAGTTCAACCTTGACAAGCGGACCTTTGAAATACACCGAAAGAGGTACAAGGGCCAGACCTTCCTGCTTTAGCTGGCCGTAGAGCTTCATTATTTCTCTCTTGTGCATCAGAAGCCGCTTGGGGCGCTGAGGATCCTTATTGAAAATATTGCCCTTTTCATATGGGCTAATATGCAGGTTTTGCACGAATAATTCGCCGTTTTTTACTGTGCAGTACGAGTCTTTGAGGTTTACCGCCCCAAGCCGCACGGACTTGACCTCCGTGCCGGCGAGCTCTATGCCGGCCTCGTACTTTTCCAGGACAAAATAATCGTGATACGCCTTCTTGTTGTGAGCGACGACCTTAACGCCGTCCCTCGGTGACGCCATGGCCATCACTCCCTTCATTTACCACTATAATTATAACACGCCTGTCAATATTTTAAAAGCGACGGCGTGTTATAATACGTTCCATATGCTCGTTTGTAAACCCTCAATCGGCCAGTTCTTTCAGCTTATCCACCGCGCCGGTCAAAATAATGGGTTCATACTGCTCGTATATATGCAAAAGATAGTCCTCGGAAAGCTCCAGAGGCCGGCCGTATTCGTAAAGCGCCGGACATGGCAGCTCATCTTTTGCCGTATATACTGTCAGTATGTAGCAGCTTCCGTCATGTATCAGCTTTGAGCTGTAATCCTGCGGACATCTGAGCGCCGCCAAGAGCAGGTCCTCAATATTGTCAAACTCAAAGCTGTGAGGTGCCACGGGCTTCTCCCAGGCGATTAGGAGAACGGAGTCCCTACCAGCGAAGATTTCAAACTCGGTCACTTCCCAGCCGGCTGTCTCAAGTAGATTGACCGCCTGCTTTAAATCTATATTGTCGGCCTCTATATTATGCTTACGAAGCTCCGGCCCCTCGATAAAAACCGCAATCGCAGATTGCCCTTTAATTCTGACGTCCATTATTCACAAATCCTTTCACCGAGTGATTAAGCGTTTGTTAGCACTGCTAAAATTCTCATACCATTATAGTACGACCAGCTATTAATTTATAGCTGTAAAAAATGTAAGCGTTGGCTTATCAGCCCTATTTACAAGCGCCGAAAATTAAGATATACTTCTTCAAACACTCATATTTTTTGAGAGGCGGTATATATCCGGTGTCCCTAAATCAGAAATATGTTTACATGGTGTTCTCCTGCACAAGCACTAAGATAGGCGCCATGATACGCTTTGTTACAAACAATAAGTATAACCATGTCTCCATAGCCCTGGAGGACGACCTTAAGAAAATGTATTCGTTCACGAGATACCGTGCTAACGCACCCTTTCTGGCAGGCTTTTCCGAGGAGTCCCCGCTCCGCTACCTCGATGACAATACGGACGTTAAGATTTGCCGCATACCGGTGAGTCTTGAAAAGTACAGCGAGGTTTTGGATTACATAGACAACTTAAGCAGAAACTCAAAGCGGTATATATACAATTATTTTTCTGCTTTTTTGTTCCCCGCAGGGGTTAAGATACGAATTCCCGACGCCTACACCTGCCTTGAGTTCGGCATACATATACTAAGCAGGCACGGGCTTGTCGAAGGAATATGCGAGCGCAAGTTTTATAAAATAGTGGACCTCGAGAAACTGCTGGAGCCCTTTGTGGCCTATGAAGGCAACATCGCAAACATTGCGGTCTCAAGCGGCTGGGGAAACGACATCTACCCGGACCGTATGACAAGCAAGCTGCGGATTTGCACGGGTTCTGCAATGCAGGTTGGAAGGCTCTTTTACAGGCTTGTAAGGGTATAGCTTTTATAAATTTAAAGCACAGCGGCGGCTGTGCTTTAGTTTTGGTGCGGTTTGCGCTTTGGGGAAAGCTTTTCCAGATATTGTACTTGTCAGGATATTTGATTTGTTACCATTTTAATGCTATAATACCATACTGATGGAGTCATTTTTATCAACATAAAACCCGGAGGGTAAAATGAAGTTCACCGAGAAAACGATTACAAGCAGGGTTGTGTATACCGGCCGCATAATTACGGTGAAGGAGGACACTGCCGAGCTTATAAACGGCAAGGAGGTTTACCGCGAGGTGGTGGACCATCCGGGCGGCGTTACGATAATACCGGTGGACAGCTCGGGAGATGTAATCACAGTCAGGCAGTTCCGCTACCCCTTTATGCAGGAAACGCTGGAGGTACCGGCGGGCAAGCTCGAATACGGGGAGGACCCATACGAGTGCGCAATCAGGGAACTGAGCGAGGAGACCGGCGTATGCGCCGGGCGCCTTATAAATCTCGGTTGCATCTATACCTCTCCAGGTTTCAGCCGCGAAATACTTCATATTTTCCTCGCCCTCGACCTGACCTACGGCTGCGCTCACCCCGATGAAAACGAGCTGTTAAACGTCGAGCGCATACCCTTAAGCAGGATGGTTGAAATGGTTATGAACGATGAAATCCGTGACGCCAAGACGGTTGTGGCGGTATTGAAAGCAGCCAGATACTTAAAAAACTTTTGACGGAGGGAACTATGGGGAAAACCGTTTTAATAGTTGACGACGAGAAGAACATAGTGGACATACTCAGCTTCAACCTAATTCGCGAGGGATACGAGATACTTTGCGCCTACGACGGCCGCGAGGGTCTGGAGCTCGCTCTCCAGAAAAACCCCGACCTGATTCTCCTCGACATTATGCTGCCCTACATGGACGGCTTTAAGGTGTGCAGGGAATTTCGAAAGAAAAACAATCTCACGCCGATTATAATGCTGACCGCCCGCGAGGAAGAGGAGGACAAAATATTCGGCCTTGAGCTGGGCGCAGACGACTACATATCAAAGCCCTTTTCTATTCGCGAGCTTCTGGCCAGGGTTAAGACAAACATACGCAGAAGCGCATCCGCCGAAGCCGCTCCGGGCGAAGGCTCTTCCACCCTCACCTTCGGGGAGCTCACGATAGACACCGACAGCAAAAACGTGTTTAAAAACGGCAAGGCGCTGGAGCTCAGTCTGCGCGAATACGAGCTTTTGACCTTCCTCGCCTCAAATCCAGGCACGGTTTTTTCGCGCGAGGAGCTGCTTGAAAAGGTATGGAATTACAAGTATTACGGAGACCTTAGAGCCGTGGACGTCGCCATTAAGCGCCTGCGCGAAAAAGTTGAGACCAAGCCCTCGGAGCCGGAGTACATAATGACCCGACGCGGAGCGGGATACTATTTCAACAAATAAAACAGAAGCTTCTGGCCGCCTGCTCACGCAAGCGGCTTTTTTTATTTTTCCCCCTCCCCTTCTTTTTCGATAGTCCCATGCACATGGGTTTCCGCCGTACCCGGGAATCATGCCGTTTTCGTCTTGGGTAAGAATCAGGGTCAGCCCGGTGCAGCCTGCGCCGTCTGGCGATTCACCCCCTGTGGGCTGAACATGCTCGCACCCGAATCAAAAAAATATTTTTGTGGCTATTTTCCGCATATATTAGTCAGCCGGAAATACAATTTATGTGCTTCTCCTCCGCTCCCGGATAATAATGGATGGGGGGTGTTGTGACCGAAACGTCGCAACCGGCGAAGGTGGAGCCGCAGAAAATATCATAAATCGGTTTTACACCTCCCATAGTTTTTCAATATGTGGTATATTATCTACAGACAGGTATAATGCTGCCTACTATGGAAAACGAAAGGAGCTTAATATGGAACCTAAATTGATCAAAGCCTTCGTAATAAAGGCTGAGGTAGACAAACCGGTTTTTATCGGACAGGACGAAAAGGTGGGCCGCCGCCAGCTAATCGAAATAAAGGGCGGCAAGCTCATCGGCGCCGCCCTGCCCTTCAGCGGCACGGTATTGCCCGGCGGTGTGGACAGCCAGGTTGTCCGTCCCAACGGCAGGGCCGAGCTTTCGGCAAGATACGGCGTAAAACTCGACGACGGCAGGAGCTTTTACATTCAGAACGACGGGATACGCACCGTCGCACCCGAGTATGTCCATCTTGTTTTGTCCGGAGGAATAGCGCCCGCGGAAGCATACTACTGCTGCACAAAACCGGAATTTGAGGTTTATGACGAGAGCTTAAGCGTCCTGAACAACAAGCTTTTTATCTGCTGCGCGACAAGGCTGCCGGATTCCATCCAGCTTGATTACTACATGCTTGAGCTTGAGTAAGTACATAAACAGGGAAAGCAAACCTAAGCATATTAGGTCCATGGAACCAAAAATGTGACCTCACGCCGTCTTTCAACTTAATCTAAAAACAAATGCCCGCCGGGAACCGGCGGGCATCTCTTTGTAATATCACCTGCGGGCAAGGCTCATGGTGCCGACAAAGCTGTGCTTGATTGGCTTCCACGTGACCCTTTTGTACTTAAATATGGCAGCCACGGCAATCGGCAAATATGTAAACATGAAAATAGGAAAAGTAAAGGCATACAGCACCTTTTTAAGCGCGCTGCAGTATATCTGTTTCCACTCGGTAACGAGGGTAACACAGCCGAAGAAAAACAGCGATAAATAGATGTTTCTGAATGCATACCAGACCTCAAGCAGGGCCGTTTCAATAAGCTCCGGGTATCCCATATTCAGGCCGTACAGGACGCTCGTAATGTTAACAATCAGCATGGAAATCGAAAGCAGGGTCGCGGGAGCAATTGTCGCGAGCATATCGTAGCATCTGAAGCCGTTTTTTGAAAAACAGCCGCGGAACAGCTTCAGGCCATAGCGGTACATGACCTGATAAAAGCCCTTTGTCCAGCGCATCCTCTGGTCCCATGAAGGCTTAAATTTCACAGGCTGTTCGTCGTAGGTAATGGCCTTTTCCGCATAGCCGATTACTTCACCCTCGATAACTTTTGCGATGGTGAACTCAATGTCCTCGGTCAAGAGGCTGTAATTCCAGCCGCCGTCCTTCTTTATTATTTCGCTCGATACCAGAAAACCCGTCCCGGAAATTGCGCAGCTTGAATTGCAGAGCATCCTCGCTCCGTTCAGATACTTCGATTCGCGCAGAAACCACAGGGCGTACCCGGCTGAAATCCAGTTATAGCCGTAGTTTTTGGAATTCCTGTAGCTCGTGACAACGCGGTATCCGCTGTCGAAAACGGCGTTTATTTCCTTGATAAAATCAGGGTGGAGAATATTGTCGGCATCAAA
>DUPK01000053.1 GCA_012838345.1 Clostridiales bacterium
CCCGATGGTTATCTATGCGTCCCTTGCAGGATGCTCAGTTGGAACGATGTTTTGCGCTGGTATCGTCCCCGGTATCGTTCTTGGCTTGGCAATGATGATATACGCATACATAATTGCCAGAAAAAACGGCTATAAACCTGCTCCGGTGGATGCACCAACTTTCAAGGATAAGGCGAAAGTATTTGCAGATGGCATCCCCGCCATATTGATGCCGGTTATCATCCTTGGCGGTATCTACACGGGGTTCTTCACACCAACACAGGCATCCGGAATCGCAGTTATTTACGGACTGGTTCTCGGCGTATTTGTTTATAAGGAAATCAACTTCGCCGACGTCAAGAAGATGTTTATCGAATCCGGTATTACTGCGGCATCTGCTATGCTTATTGTTTCGCTGGCTGACGGCTTTAACTGGATAATCACTACAAACAGAGTTCCTAAACTATTGAGCGACTGGTTCCTCGGGATCTTCACTACTCCCGCTGGAATACTAATTGCACTTATAGTCCTTCTGACGATCATTGGCTGCTTCATGTCAGTCAATGCGGCTATGATAGTCCTTACGCCGATACTCGTGCCGGTCATGGCATCTTTCGGAGTGAGCCCTGTAACGCTCGGAGTAGTTATGATAATTTGCACCTCGCTCGGTATGGTAACACCTCCTTTCGGTGTCAACCTCTTCATCTCCGCAGGAATAGCGAAAGTGCCGTTTGACTGTATGGTGAAACACGCCTTCATATTAGTCGGCATATGTCTTGCTACATTACTGGTAATGGTATTTGTACCTGAGATTATAACATTCCTGCCGAAACTGCTTGGAATGAGATTATAAAGGAGGAACTTCTATGGAGCGCACGAGAGAGATGCACATTGCCGAAAGGCAACGCAGAATGGCAATACTCGATAAGCTTATGGCGGAAAATAATCTTGACGCTATTGTTTGTCATGGAAACGGAGCGATGGCTTTCCAGGCAGATGTCAAATTTATGACGGATCTGGTAACCCCCTGTGGACGTATATATTCGATGATGGTCAGAGGCGAGCAGCCATTCGCTATTCTTTCAAGGCCGGATTCGGGTTTCCACGCCAAACTAAATACATTCCTCGATGAGGATCACGTTATAATTGAGCCCGACATGATTGGAGAGATTTGTGACAGGATAGCAAAACTCCCGGGGGAGCGGCCGCGCGTAGGCGTGCCTACGCTGGATGAGTATCCGAAGCTAATGACGGATGCACTTCTGAAAACAAAGGCAGAGATAGTTGATATTACCGACGCTTTTGTCGTCGCAAAAGCTCCTAAGGCGCCTTATGAGATTCAGCTCATAAAAGAGGCATCCGATCTGTCGCTTGACGTTTTTGAAGAGGTCATCAAATTCATTAAGCCGGGCAGAACCGAAAAGGAAGTCATAGGCTTTGCCGAAGGATATCTCAGAGCTCATGGTGCGGAGGACCTGCTCATCCTCTGCAGAGGAGAGTACCCTCATGCATTCATCAACCGCCCGACTTTCCGCAAGATCGGCCCGGAGGATATCTTTGTATTTTCAGTTGAGATTGCTGGCATTTATGGATACTGGACCCAAATCATACGTCCAATATTCATGTCGAAGAACTCCTACAAGGAGACTTATGATATCCTTTGCCAGGTCAAGGAAGCAATCAATGCCGGTGTTGAGAAGTTTAAGCCGGGCAACAGAATCTGCGACATAGCGGAGGCGATTACAAACGTTGCCAACAAGTACAACCTTAGTGAAGGAATATGGTCCGGCCACTCCATGGGTATAGACCTTGGTGACGGATATAATATTGGCAAACCCAACAAGATGGAGATTGTACCGAACATGATCCTAACCTTCCACCCCAGCCTGCTTGATAAAAATGGCGAGGGCGTACTTTATGCCGATACGTTTGTATCTACAGAAAAGGATGCTGTATGTCTGACAGATAAGTACAGAGATACTCCGTATCTTGAAGATTTTATAAAGCTTATACCATAAAGGAGAACTAAACGATGATAACAGACGAAAAATACATAGCGGAGCGCGACAGACGACTTGCACTGCTAAATAAACTGATTGAGGATACCAAGGTAGATGCGCTGCTTTTCACCGGAACGGCTCAACAGGCGTATCAGGTAGCGACCAAGTATGTCTGCGGCTACCAGCTTACAACAAGGCGGAACTTCATCTTTATGAAGCCGGGCGAAATGCCCAGATTGGTTGTACATACAGCAGGTCAGCACTATCACGCAAGAAGAGTCAGCTGGCTTCCTGAAGATTGCATTTACGGCGGCCAGATGCTTGAGCGCGTACTAGAATGGATAAAAGAACTCAAACTAAGTCATCCAAGACTCGGAATGTACGATACCGCCGAACTCCCTATATCGATATACGATGCAATCAGAGAGACCGGCGCTGAAATCGTTGACATTACAAAAGAATTCACGGTTGCAAGGCAACCCAAATCAGACTTTGAAATCGAGCTTATCAAGCAGGCATCGGAGCTTGCCATTGCTTCCTTTGAGCATGTTGTAAAAATCGCAGAGGTTGGCATGTCCGATCGTCAGCTTGTCGGCGCTGGTGAGGGATATTTGAGAGCGCACGGCGCGGAAGATACTCTTATCCTTTCGAGAGCGGAATATCCTCATTCATTCATCAGCCGTCCGGGCGAGTACAAGATGGAGCGAGACAGCGTGTTTCTTTACTCGGCAGAGGTTGCTGGTCCTTTCGGTTACTGGACGCAGGCAATCAGACCTATTTTCTTCAGCAAGGACTGCCAACCTGAGGTAAGGCGCATACTGTCTATTATCTGCGAAGCGGAGGCTGCCGGTGCGGAAGCCATGAAAATTGGCAACACAGTTGCCGATGTCGCCAAAGCGATTGAGAAGGTCGTCGCTGATCGCAACTGCAAGACCGGTATCTGGAGCGGACACGGCATGGGACATGACCTCGGAGACGGCGTGGACATTGGTAATATGAACGATATGGAAATTGTTCCGAATATGATACTGACACTGCACCCGAGCGTGCTGAGCGATAAGGATGGTTTCCTCTTCGGTAACACTTGGAGAGCAACGCCGAACGGTGCAGAGTTGCTGACGCCCCAGTATTATAATGAGTACGAAATTGATGAGCTAAAGGAGCTTGTTAGATACAAGTAATGCACATTCTTGAGCAAAAGACATAAAAGGGGCTGTGGCAATCGTTTTAGATTGAACCGCCTCACAAAAAACGGACGTTGAAAGAAAAGGGCCTCCTGTTGTAGAATATTAGTTACGACAGGAGGCTAGTTTTATGGGACAAAGACATCATTTGCATTTTGCACAATCCGTTGCTCTCACGCAGATTTATTTCAGGTGATGGCACAGACTCGTCAATATGGTAAGGAGTGATTATCATGACAATGCGTGAAAAGTACGAAGAATACATACGCCGGCAGAAAGAGATGGCTTCGGCTCCCATGGGCAGACTGTGGACCAATCAGGAGAGCCGCTATATCGAGCCCTTCAGATTATTCGGAAATGTGTACTATGTCGGAGACAGCTGGGTCTGCGTGCATCTTATCGACACGGGCGACGGGCTTCTTCTGCTTGACGCGGGAAACTGCGGGGCAACGGCTATGCTTATCCATGCCATCTGGTCGCTGGGCTTCAATCCGGCTGATGTCAGGTGGGTTATTCTCTCACACGGGCATCTGGACCACTTCGGGGCGGCCGTGTTTATGCGCCGCATGTTCGGCAGCAAAATATACCTGGGAGAGCCGGATGCCAAGATGTTTAGGGAGAGGCCGGAGCTGTCCCTGATTCAGGAAAACCCGGACGTTTCGCACGGGCTGTTTGAGCCTGACGAGATTATCCGCGACGGCGATGTCAAAAGGTTTGGCAATACCGAAATTAAGTTTTATCTTGTGCCCGGGCACACGATGGGGGCCATCGCCTGCTTTTTTGACGTCACCGACGGTACGAGCGTGATGCGGGCGGGTTTCTTTGGCGGGCTTGGGTTTAACACCCTCGGTAAGGATTATCTCATTGAGATAGGCGATACTGAGTATAAAACCAGGCAGATTTGTCTTGGTTCCATCGCAAAGGTGCGCAACGAACATGTAGACATTTTTTTAAATAACCACGTGGACAATAGGTTTAAGAAGAAGCTTGCCCTTATGCGCGAGAATCAGGGCGGAAATCCGTTTGTTGACCCTTCGACATGGGGAGAATACCTCGACGAAAAGCGCGACGCCCTGATTGCTTTCATGGCTGACCCCAAAAATATATGAGCAGATAATCTTAAACCCCTGAAAGCCTGATACAACAAGGCCTTCAGGGGTTTTTGCTTTATTTCCGGCTCTTTGAGCGCCGTTCTCAAAGGGGGCTTTATACGATAGGCGTTAATTGTCGAATTCAAATGCGGTATAAGATATTAAGTTGATTGACAGTTGAAAATACATCCTTTCAAGCGGGTCCTTGAAATCAATGTCAAAAATCTGCTTTATCCTTTCGAGCCTGTACAGCAGGGTTGTGCGGTGGATAAACAGCACTTCGGAGGTCCGAGCCAGATTTAGGTTGCACTCGAGATAGGCCTTGACTGTATGGTAGTATTCCGTTTTGTGAATCGCGTCGTATCTCAGCAGCTCCATAATCTTCGGCGCGCAAACGGCTTCGACGGACAGCTCGCTGATACTCTGCTCCAAGACGTAATACGGCGCCACACGGGAGAATCTATATATCCAGAAGTGGCTCCAGAGCCGCATGCCGGTTTTAAGCGCTATGTTAGCCTGCTTATATATATTGACCAGATTTTTTATGTCGCAAAGTATATTGCTTACCCCGGCCCTCATGTTCATATCCCGCATATAAGGGGTAAAGGATTGAAGTATCTCAGACAAATCCGTGTTGGCTTGTCCCGCATTTATAACTGCCACTATCCTGTCATCGTGCTTAAAGGCTTCGGAATTGGGGATTAGCTTTTTAAGTTGTTTGCATATTGCGTCCGAGGTGCTTGTGAATGCCTCCCTGGAGCTTAAAAGGAAAACAACGCAGGCATAGCAGTCGCTGCTCCGCCACCCGTGCTCATGGATTTTTTTGCTTATATAGGCGCCTTCTCTAATCTTGCCGCTGATAATGTTTGACAGGAAAAGCGCAAAGGAGTGCGTATCCGAGTTTAGTTCATCTATGCAGTAGGAGCAAAGTAAAATTTGTATATATTCCGATAAGTGCTCAAGGAGTTTTGCATCAGCAGGGGAGAGTTTGGTTTTTCTTTCCGTAATTACAATCCTATAGTAGAATTCACCGTTTACAAATAAATTCTGGACCAGGCTGTTATTTCCGGCGGGACCCAGTTGCTGAAAGAATGCGCCTTTAATATTAAGTGAGGACTGATAATCCTTGTCCTCGAGAAAGCCTTTGAGATAATCCGTATCGGCCCTTTGGTAGCTTTTATTCAAGTACAATTTGAGGTCGTCCGTTTCGGTAATCACGTTTGTTTCCGCTATACACTCAAGCGCCGTGTTGTGTATTCCGATGGGGTTTCCGAAAATATCTACGCTGCAATCAAGCAGGTTCTGGATGCTGCCCTGCGTCTTAATAATCTGCTGCAGCTGGCTGTCCCAGCGGTTATAGTAGCAGAATGCAGCCGAGACGGCGTTGAATATATCCTGAACGGATTCAGTTTCCGAGAATTCCAGCAGGCAGTCGCACTGCTGGATTAATTGTTTATCTGGTTTGCCGATAGTAATCAGAGCTTTGAAACGAATTAAGGGGATAATATCCTCATTTTTGCGCAAATCAACCACGTAGATTATATCGTTCTGAGGAATTGTGCTTGGCGTCAAAAATTCTGCGGAAAGTAGGTTTAGCTCGTCTTCGGGAATTCCGTGCACAATATACGAAAATACCCCCGATAACCTCTTGCAAATTAGTGCAATACTGATAAACATTATGGGTGCCTCCTATATAATAGTGAAAAAGGCCGAGAATGCATACAACAATATGTAGAATTGACAATAGAAAGCATGGATTTATAATTATTATATACTATGTAGTAAATAAAAGTCAATTCTAACCGGCGCGTCGGACAATTTCAGAGAGGGAGCGAGTATGAATCTGAGACAAAACTTCCTGGAAACAATAAAATGGGGCAAGCCGGAGCGACTGTGCACGGACTTTGGTCCTCTTGCCATGGTGAGAGAGCCGGGTTCCAAGGTGTACGATGATGAATCAAGGGACGTCTGGGGCGTTAAATGGGGTGTGGGTGCTGACGAAACCTGCAAAAGACCCTGTGTTGTTCCAGGCTATGATGTCATTACGGATATTAATAAATGGAAGGAGCAGATTATCCTTCCTGATATAAATGGGGATAAGTTTGATTATGAAAAGGCTGCGGCAGAGGCTGCGAAAATAGATCGCAAGGAAAACATCGTCTGCCTGAATTGTACGGGCGGCATATTTGAAAGAGCGCATTTTCTGGTTGGTTTTGAAAACTGCCTCGTAAATCTTCTTTTAGAGCCGGAGCTCATGGGCGAGCTCATGGACGCCATCGCCGACGTCAAAATTGCTCTGATAAAGAAGACATACGAGGCTGTCCGTTTTGAAGCAATCTTTTACCATGACGACTGGGGCTCCAAGCATTCGCTCTTTTTCAAGCCGGAAACCTGGCGGGAGCTTATTAAGCCGAGACACAAAAGAGTAGTGGATGCCGTTAAAAGCCTGGGCGACGGAAACGTTATTTTCATCCACCACAGCGACACTTACCTTGAGCCGCTTATTCCGGATATGGTGGAGCTCGGAATCGACGTCTGGCAGGGCTGCATTCCGCAAAACGACATCGTCAAGCTCCAGAAAGAATACCGCGGGCGTATAGCCTTTATGGGCGGAATTGACATAGCCAAAATTGACCGAAAGGATTATGACGAGGAGGAGATACGAGCCGAGGTGCGCAGGGCGATTGACACCTATGCTCCTCACGGCGGCTTTATCCCCGGTATTCCCAGCGGCAGTGCGCTTTATGAAGATGTCCAGAGGATTTACCTCGATGAGGTTACAAGTTATGCCGAGAAGTACTCGACTGAAAATTTTTGACGGAGGTGCGTTATGAATAGAATTCCTTTTTCCAAAGACGAACTGAAAGTAGTAGGTAAATTCCCGGCCACCTGCCCTCAGGGGCACATAATAGACAAGCTCAATACGCCTATTTCGGCGAAGGAAAATCTTATGGCCTTCCTGAGAAACGAAGCTCCCTTGTGGATGCCGAATGGAGACTACATAACATTCAGCCCCTCAATCGTCCCCGACAACATAGCAAGAGGCGCGGTGGTCGAAGCGGAGGAGTTCGAGCAAAAGGGCGGACCGGATATGTTCGGCGTGGAGTGGATATATGTCGACCTTGTGGAAGGCTCGATGGTCAAGCCCGGAAATCCGATTTTGACCGATGCAAACGATTGGAAAGAAATTATCAAGTTCCCGGACGTAGCCTCCTGGGACTGGGAGGGCTGCGCAGAGCGAAACCGCGATTTTCTGGCGAACAAGGACGACCCGGTGTGGATAACGCAGTATACGGGATTTTTCGAGCGCCTTATTTCCTTCATGGATTTTGAGAATGCCGCCGTGGCGCTTATTGATGATGAGCAGAAGGATGCTGTTAAAGAGCTTTTCTCCGCGCTGTGCGACCTTTACGAACAGCTGATAGACCGCTACATCTCCTACTTCGGCATGACAGGCATACTCTTCCATGATGACTGGGGTTCCCAGAAAGCTCCGTTTTTCTCGCTGGAGGTCTTCCGCGAAATGATACTCCCGTATATTCAGCGCCTGACAGCCTATTGCCACAACAGGAACGTGATTTTCGAGATGCACAGCTGCGGACACATAGACCTGCTTATGGAGGGTATCATAGAAACGGGAATAGACATGTGGCGTCCTCAGCCCATGAACGATATAGATAGGCTTTTCAATGAGTACGGGGATAAGATTAAGCTCGGTATAAGGCAGCCGATGTTCTCTCCGTATGCAACGGACGAAGAAAAAATAGCGGCGGCCAAAGAGATGGTAGCCAGATACAATGTGCCTGGCAAATACGTGTATACCATGTCCCATTTCCAGGACCCCGTTTTCAGAAAGGCATTATACGAAGCGAGCAGAATAGCCTACAGCTCTCATTGAGCTTTATAAAAAACTTAGTAATAGCATAACTATATCAGTCGGCAGGTCCAGCTTGGGTTGAAGGAGGCGTTATATATTAAAAAGAGGTTTCCGCACGCGGCAGCAATTCTGTTGGTGATTTTAGTAATTGCCATGATGACCACCTGGGTTTTGCCGTCGGTCTCTTTTGAAACCGTGCATGACGAAAGTACCGGAATCAACATGATAGATGAGAGTACGGTCAAATTCAGTACGACCAATAAGATAATGCCCTGGGAACTGCCTAGGATAGTGGTCAGCGGGGTAGAAAACGTGCTTTCCACAATAGTTCTCATCTGTGTTTTCATGGGCGCTTTTGCAATCATGACCGCCTCCGGCATGTTTGATGCCTTTATCAGCCATCTGTGCCGCAGGTTCAGCGGCCGGGAAATCCGGCTGGTGGTGCTGATTATGACGGGTTTCTCCATCCTGGGGCTGGTTGTGATGCCGCACTGTTTCATCGCGTTCGTGCCGACGGTTATTATGCTGGCAATCAGCATGGGGTTCGATGCGCTTGTTGGGCTTGCCATGGTGCTCTTTGGCGCGACGACGGCCTCGATGACCGGACCGCTTAGCGCCGTGACGGCCATGTGCCAGGACGCGGTTGGGCTTCCCATTTTTTCAGGTGCCGGAGTACGGTTTATCCTTTTTGGAATCTTCCATGTTATAAACGTTACATATTTGGTTCGCTATGCCAAAAAGGTAAAGCGCGACCCCTCCAAAAGCATCATGGGTGACTACTCAAATGAGCAGGCGCTTTTGATGCAGAAAGAGAAGATGAATTCAGAGGAAAAATCGGCTCTGAGCAAACGGTTTTTCGTTGCTTCAGCGCTCCTCGTTGCCGCTTTTGCGGTCATTATCTACGGGAGTACGGCGCTGGCCTTCAGTACGAATGATATTAGTGGAACATTTGTAGTATTCGCGTTGTTGGTGGGACCTGTCCTCGGATTTTCCATCTCTGATACAATCAGGCATTTTATAGACGGCGTTAGGGGAAGTGCCAGCACTCTCGTGGTAATTTCTCTTGCCGGCGCCATTACCAGTATACTCAAGCGGGGCGGTGTGTTCAGCACACTGGTGTATTACTCGTCCAAGGTCTTTTCCGTACTGCCGGGATTTCTGGTGCCCGTCGCCCTGCTGATTATTGTGGGTATTATGAATTGCATATTGCCGTCGGGACCGGCAAAGGGCGTCATGCTCATGCCCCTCATCGGGCCCATCGGACAGCTTTCCGGAGTGACTATGCAGACCACCGTGCTCACCTACAACCTGGGAGACAGCTTTTCCAATTACCTTCTCCCGTACGACGCCACAAACGCGAGCTATCTTGAAGCCGCCCGGGTTCCTTTCAACATTTGGGTCAAGTTTGTGCTCAGGCTGTTTGTGATATGGAACATCGTCGGGTCGGTTTTGCTTATCATCATATACTTTTTGGGTTACGGACCATTCTAAGGAGAAGCAGAAGGGCAGATATTACTTAGTAAGCTGCCTAAAGAAGGAGGGAAATCATGAAAAAAGCCTTACCGGAAAGCCTTCAGCATACCATAGATGCAATGCTTGAGGCTGAAACGCAAATCTCATACGGAAAACCGGAGATATACAACGCCTTTGTTTCGCCGAATGCCAATACAACCGCCGTCAGTGCGTCCGGCCGTGTGATGACAGGAGCGGACGCAGTTAGAGAGGCAACGGTGAATGTCTCCAAAGGCAATATAGGAGAGAGAAACCGATTCGTCGAGAAAATAGCATGTGACTATGTCGAAGGGATGTGCTTCTTCGTCATAAAATCGGGGGTCGAAATCGACAAGGAGGATGGTACGACGGATAACCTGTGCTGGGTGATTACCTATGTGCTAAAAGAAATTGACGGGAAGTGGATGTTGGTTCACCGTCAAAACACGCGTTCAAAGCCATAGCAAAGAAAGAGAACCACAAAACTTTTATTTGGGAGGAGTTAAATTATGCTTGACGTTCTCTTAACCCTAGTTCTCGTAGTTCTGCTTGTATGGGGTATCATGAAGAAGATGAACCCGGCCTTTATCACCATCAGCCTTGGACTCATTACCTTGGCCGGAATTCAGATTTTTACGGGACAGAGTGTCCTCGGCGACAAGGGTACCGGCAGCCTGTTCTTAGACCTGTTCGAAAATATAAGCAACACTGCAGGCTCCCAGCTGGGGCGCAACGTTCTGCTTGTTATGACGGTTATGGGATATGTATACATATGCGATAAGCTCAACGCGTCGAAAATGTTTGCCGTCTATGCGGCCAAACCCTTCAAAAAGGCAAAGAGCCCGTATGTGATAGTGGTTTTCGTTATCGTGCTTGGCGCATTCCTGAAGCTTGCCATCACGAGCTCCTCAAGCCTTTGCACCATGCTCATTGCCACAATGTATCCCGTTATGCGTGCCGCGGGCGTATCCAGAGGTACGGCGGCAACGGCAGTGACTCTGCCCGGCTGTATCATATGGGGCCCGTCGGATGCGAATATTTTCCTTGCCTTTGAGCTTGCGGGCATTAAGGACTATTCCGTTGTCGATTTCTTCATCCATTATCAGATTCCTCTGGTCATCATTATACTCATTGTATTTGCGGTTACGGTCCCGCTTTTCTCCAAGATGTGGGACAAGCGCGACAAGGCCAAGGGTATCGTCAGCGACGAGGGCGACATCCAGGTGTTAACGGCAGAGAGCCTCGGAGTTCCGAAATTCTACGCGATATTCCCGCTGCTGCCGCTTGTCATTATTCTCATCTTCTCGGGTCTGTTCCCCTCCACGCCCAACATCACGGTTGGCGCCGCTCACTGGCTGTGTCTTTTCATTCTGATTATAGTCGACATCATAGTGAAGCGCAGGTTTGTTGAAGGATTTAACAATTCAAGCGAGTTCTTCAGGGGAATGGGCAACTATCTTGCAATGGGCGGTATGATTATGGTCGGTGCCTCCCTGTTCTCGGCGGCGCTCACGGGTGTTGGCGGCATGGCCAACATCGGCAAGGCTCTTACAAGCGGCAACGCCGGCTACGCGCTGACAATTATTCTGGCGGTTATTCTCGGATATATCATCGCAGCGTTCAGCCATGTATCCCCAGCGCTTAACATCTTTATCCCGCTGTTTGTCGCTGTGTCCGCCATGACAGGGCAGAACATTATCCACATGGTGCTCGCCCTGCTGACGGGTGCCTGCATGGGTATTGCAATCCTTCCGACGAACTCGGCTCTTGTTATTGCAAGCGGCTCGCTGGGCATATCAATACCGGATATTATGAAGCGCAATTTCCTGCCCTCCGCCTGCGCCATGATTGCCGTGATTATCACCTGCCTTGTTATGTCCGCAGTCGGCTACTAAGGTGTATTTAATGACGGAAGGTTGCTGTCCGGCTCGTATCAGTATTACCGGGGGTGAATAATGTGACGGAAAGAGACAATATACTTAGAATGTTTAACGGGCTGCCTCCGAAGTGGCTGCCGATAGGGCCAAGAAGCATGTATCAGGTGGGAAAGCTTGTACCGGAACTGTTCCGCCCGCATGACAAAGAGGAGTATGATTGGTTCGGGGTCCACTGGCTGCCACAAAACGAGCTTGGCAGAGTAATCACCCACCCGGACATCTGGCAAAAGCCGAAGCTGGAAGACATTACCCGCTGGCGTGAGGAAATCGTCTTTCCGAATCTTGACTCGCTCGACTGGGATGCCCTGGCCCGCGATATTGAAGGGGACAAGGAGAATTTAGGCGGTCGCTTGTCGTTCCTTCGGTTCGAAAATGGATTGTGGGAGCGCCTTACGATGCTGATGGGCTTTGAAAACGCCCTGGTAGCCCTGGCTCTGGAGGCGGATGCGTGCCGGGAGTACGCAGAGGAGATGGCGGATTTCAATATCCGCGTAATCGACAGGCTTTTAAATCTTTATCCATACGACCTGACGATTTATATGGACGATCTCGGCAGCGCCAAGGGACCGTTGATGTCTCCTGATACGTACAGGTATGTATTCAAAGAGCCTACGCGACGCGTCCTTGCCTACATTAAATCCAAGGGTTCCCATGTGGGCTTTCACAGTTGCGGGCGTATGGAGGCATTTGTCGGCGACCTGGTTGAGATAGGTGTTGAACTGCTAAACCCCGTGCAGGTGTGGAACGATCAGGCAAGATTAAAAAGCACATTTGGCGACAAGATTATCTTTTACGGGGGGCTTGACAACCAGCACATTACGGAGATTGCCTACCCCGAGGAAGAGAAGGTTCGAGCGGAAGCCAGAAGAGCGGCTGAAACACTCGGACCCGGAGGAGGATATATCGTTGAGATGCGTGAGCGCAACACCTGTAAGAACGGTTTAGACGTAAGCGGCATACTCTATCATGAGCTTGAGCTTTGCTCAAAACGACTATACGGTGGTTAGCGATAAGTAGTGTTCCCGCGGCTATTGCATTAGTGGCGGCAATCATAGTCCGGGCACTTGATCGATATTCAGCCAATCGCCCTAACAAGGCACTTGAAAAAGCAAACCTCAGCACTATAGGTATAAGATTAGCCGTTTTCAATATATCGTTATAATTTGATTATATACTGGTTATGTATTAGGCTGCATTACAGTATATAGTACCTCCTTACCTGCTGGCGCTTCGAAAAAGCGTATCAATTAATATTTATGTCAATTTGTCTTGCCTGTAAAAATTCCGGGGAAGCGGCTGAGATGGTCAGCCTCAGCCGCATCTCCGGTGATAAGAAGCATTAAGCGCTCACTCATCGCTCCTCCGCTCAAACAGTTTTCAGATGAGAAAGATTATGAAGGTAATTTGCAAGCCGCCCCCGGAATCCCCATGATTCTGGGGGTGAAATCTTTTCATTTAGCATGCAAATAGCTGCTTAGCTCAAATAATGTTGACAAAAGCTGTATAGTGGAATACAATACAGAAAAATGAATATGCGCATTTAAGTGCCGCTGATACCGCTTTGGGTATAGGCGGAGAATAGGGAAATCGGTGAAAATCCGATACGGTACCGCCACTGTAAGCGTGGAGGCACCGCACGCGGCGAAAGCCAGCCATTGGGGATTGTCCTGATAAGGCAGTGCGGCGGCCGATGAGGCGTAAGTCAGGAGACCTGCTTAAATGTATGGCTTATGTTCCCTCGGCTAAGGGGGCGTAGGCGTAACTTGTGTTGCAGAAAATCGGCTGCGGCGGTCCTAGGTGGCTGCCGCAGTTTTTTATAGGTTTTATTCACACGCGGGTTTTGTGAAAATTGATTTTCCTTTGAATGGCATTCAAGGTGTTAATCAACCGTGGTTTATGTGTATATGCAAAATCCTGCCGCCCGCGTGGGAGCAGGGAAAGGAGAGCTGCCATGGAAAAGAATATACCCCGAATCGTAATCGCCGGTACAAACAGCGGCTGCGGGAAGACGACGGTCACCTGCGCTGTGCTGCAGGCCCTAATAAACCGGAAACTTAAAGTTGGCGCATTCAAGTGCGGCCCGGATTACATCGACCCGATGTTCCACAGCAAGATTATCGGAGCTAAGAGCGCAAACCTCGATTTGTTCTTCTTTCAGGAAAACACACTCAAATACCTTCTCGTAAAAAATGGTGCCGACAGGGACATCAGTATTATTGAGGGCGTCATGGGCTTTTACGACGGCATGGGGCTGACGACAACTAGTGCAAGCACCTATGACATTGCAAGGGTAACCAACAGCCCGGTTGTGCTGGTGCTCGACGCCGGCGGCGCAGCGCTTTCCGTTTTGGCAAGCCTCCAGGGCTTTCTGACCTTCTGTCCCGACAATCAAATCCGCGGAGTGATTTTAAACCAATGTACCGCAGTGGTCTATCGGGTCTTGGCGGAGGAAATCAAAAAACGGTTTGACGGAAAAATATTCCCCCTTGGCTTTATGCCCGCAATATCCGAATGCCGGCTTGAAAGCCGCCACCTAGGTCTGGTGACGGCGGGGGAGGTTGAAAACCTGCGCGAGAAGCTGCAGGCTCTGGCGAATCAGGCCGAACAGTCAATTGACTTGGACGGGCTGGTTAAGCTGTCGAGGAGTGCGCCGCCCGTTTCCTGCGAGGCTGCTACCTTACCGAAGTATAGCGAGCCTGTCAGGATTGCCGTAGCGCGCGACAATGCCTTTTGCTTTTACTATGAGGACAGCCTTGAAGCCCTGACGGAAATGGGGGCCGAGCTTGTGCCCTTCAGCCCCCTGAGCGACTTTGCGCTTCCGCCGAATATCCACGGCCTGTATCTGGGCGGGGGCTACCCTGAGCTGTATGCGCGGCAATTGAGCGAAAACAAATCAATGTTGGCGTCCGTGCGCAGGGCGCTGGAAGACAGGCTGCCCTGTATTGCGGAGTGCGGCGGTTTTATGTATCTGACGGAGTATATTGCAGAATATCCGATGGTCGGATTTCTCCCGGGCAAGAGCTTTGACGTGGGGAGGCTAACAAGGTTTGGCTATATCAGATTGAAGGCAAAAGAAGACACGATGCTCTGCCCCGCGGGCGGGGAAATCGCCGCTCATGAGTTCCACCACTGGGACAGCGAGTGCCCGGGAAGCTCCTTTGTGGCCCTGAGAGGCTCCGGCGAAGGCTGGGATTGCGTGGTTGCGACAGAGCATCTATATGCTGGTTTCCCACATTTTCATTTTTACGCAAACCCTGTCTTTGCAATAAACTTCTATGAGGCATGCATGCGAGAGAAGCGGCGCCGCGGCTGAAAACCGATGGACATTGAAGCGGAGCCTCGAGACAATCACGGGACTGGCGGCGCAAAGAAGCCATAGAGATAATTGTTTTTCCCATAAAGGTCGGGGACAGCACGCAGAAGTCTGTCGGCTGCCTTTGACGATGGAGATATAAAGCCAATAAACCAAAAACTGACTTTGTAAAACAAATGCGCGGAAAGGATTTACGATGGCCAAGAACATAATGATTCAGGGTACCATGTCCAATGCCGGCAAAAGCCTGCTCGCTGCGGGGCTGTGCCGAGTTTTCAAACAGGACGGCTACCGCGTCGCCCCGTTTAAGAGCCAGAACATGGCGCTAAACTCCTTTGTTACGCAGTCGGGAGGAGAAATGGGGCGGGCGCAGGTGGTTCAGGCCGAAGCCGCCGGAATAGCCCCGGATGTCAGGATGAATCCAATACTTCTAAAGCCCACCACCGATGTGGGGAGCCAGGTCATTGTTAGCGGTCAGGTTGTCGGAAACATGCGGGCAATGGAGTATTATCAGAAAAAGCGGGAGTTTATCCCAGCTATCATGGACGCATATGAGAGCCTCGCCGCCGAATACGACATCATCGTAATCGAGGGGGCAGGCAGCCCCGCCGAGATAAATCTAAAAGATGACGACATTGTAAACATGGGTTTTGCCAAAATGGTTGACGCCCCGGTGCTGCTCGTGGGCGATATTGACAGGGGCGGCGTGTTCGCGCAGCTCTACGGAACAATCGCCCTGCTTGAAGAGGATGAACGCGCCCGAATAAAAGGAACAATCATAAATAAGTTCAGAGGCGACCGCTCTATTCTAGAGCCGGGTATCGGAGCGCTTGAGAAGCTGTGCGGCGTCCCGGTAGCGGGCGTTGTTCCTTACGTCCACGTCGACATTGACGACGAGGACAGCCTCTCCGAGCGTCTGGGCAGGACGAGCAAGCGCAAACTTATCGACATAGTTGTGATAAGGCTCCCGCGAATCTCCAATTTTACCGATTTCAGCTCCCTTGAGCGCTACGGCAACGTCTCCTTACGCTATGTGGACGATGTGGCGGAGCTGCACCTGCCGGATATGATAATTCTCCCCGGGACAAAAAGCACCATCGCGGACCTTGTGTGGCTGCGCGAGAGTGGCCTTGAAGCGGCAATCAAAAAGGCCGCGGACAGGGGAACGCTTATATTCGGGGTGTGCGGCGGCTATCAGATGCTGGGCCGGAAAATAGCCGACCCGGAGCAGGTGGAGAGCGCAGGGTTTACTGAGATTAGAGGTATCGGGCTGCTGGATATGGACACAGTTTTCCGCGGGGAAAAGGTGCAGACCCAGGTGAAGGGCGTTTTCGGCAAGGTATCGGGCATGCTCTCGGGCTTAAGCGGAAAAGCCTACGAGGGTTATGAAATCCATATGGGGCGAAGCTGTGGAAAAACACCCGCCCTGATGGCGGCAGGCAATGTGTACGGAAGCTATATCCACGGAATTTTCGACGCGCCTGGTGTCAGCGATGCGCTTCTCAAGGCGCTCTGCGCTCAAAAAGGGGTCGATTTCGCGGCTCTGGAAACCCGGGACATGCGCGAATACAAGGAGCGGCAGTACGATATTCTGGCTGACGCGGTGCGCGGCGGTCTGGACATGGACTTTGTTTACCGCATTTTGAACAGGGAGCTGTGAGCGCGCCGGGTGACTCATATTTAACGTGGAGTTGATATGGGAAACCCGCCGCTGCTAGTTTTGAAGTCCGCGCGGCAGATGCGACTAATAAACTATTTAATACAAGGTAGACTTTAATTGCGAGATGAAAAACAGAATACCGGGAGCAGTGCAGTAACGCTGTCAATCGTCTGATTGAGCGTTTTAATAGGGAACACGGTGCAAATCCGTGACAGCCCCCGCTACTGTAATACGGACGGATGCCTTTATGGTGTCACTGGCTAAGGCTGGGAAGGCGAAGGCAGTTCGGTTGATGTTAAGTCAGGAGACCTGCTGCATTGCTTGCTATCACTTTCGGTGGGAAAGTAAAGAGGCAATTGGCTGCAAGGCAGTGGTCTTTTTGCGCTTCTTACCGACAGTGCAAATTCCACTGCCTTTTTTTCGCTTACATATCTGCTTCGGGCTCAATAGGGAGTACAAATTGTAGCAGTTGCCAATCACAAAATTAATTGAAGAAGAAAGGAAAGGACAAAAGATGAAAAATACGCTGAAAAGCATGGTAATACTTTTGCTTGCTGTGCTTATTTTAGGTACGGCGGCGGCCTGCTCGCCTTCGGGCGACACCGCACCGTCGCTCTTAACAACTGATGCCCCAAGCACCGGGGACGAGGCGGATGGAAAGCTGATTTTCGTGCGGGAAGAAAAGCTCGAATATGCTACGGAGTTTACTCTGACACACTATGAAGGCGGGTACAAGGAATTCACGGTGAGCTCCGCGCCCGATAAGAAGTATCTCATAGTGCCGGAAAACCGGAGTGTGCCCGCAGGGCTGGATGGCAGCACCTTGGTTTTAAAGCAGCCTATAAGCAAAATATGCTTCAACAGCTCAAGCCTGGTTTCGCTTCTCGACGCAATAGGAGGCCTTGAGAGCGTAGCGACCGTTGGCTCCAAAATTGACACCTGGTACGTTGAGAACGTTGTTGCTAAGATGCAATCGGGCGATATTAAGTACTCGGGCAGCTTTAGGACTCCGGACTTTGAAATGCTGTCCAGCGAAGGAATTGAGCTTGTTATAGACACCACGATGCTTGCAAATCATCCTGAGGTCACGGCAAAGTATGACGAGCTAAGCATACCGTATTTTATGGAGACCTCTGCCAGAGAGGGGCATCCCCTCGGCAGGGTCGAGTGGGTAAAGCTGCTTGGCGCCCTTTTGGGACTTGAAGAGGAGGCAAAGGCTTACTTTAAAGAGCAGGTTGACAGGGTCAATGCAGTCACGGCCAGGGAGAAGACGGGAAAAACCGTCGCGATGTTCTACCTGAGCACGGACGCCCAACAGGTCTATCCCCGAAATGGCGGCGACTACATGGCTCAAATGATAGGCCTGGCCGGCGGCACCTATATAATGGCCGATGTGGCGCCGGACAAGTCGGGAGGAACGTCAATGACGATGGAGGACGTCTATTCGCGCTGTGTGGACGCGGACTATCTGTTTTATATTAATTTTGTGCTCAGCTTCAGCTCTCTTGAGGAAATGTTGGAAAAGCTCCCGCTTCTGGCTGACTTCAAAGCGGTAAAAGAGGGCAGGGTCTATATAACTTCGCCGGACTTTACACAGGCCACCGCGGCAATAGGCGGAATTATAGAGGATATGAACACAGTACTTAGAGAACCTGGCATTGACAGTACAAATAGTCTGATAAAACTAAAATGATTCCTGGTTAGGCCCGGCGGCTTCCATCCCCGCCGCCGGGAAAAGGAGCGAATATGAACAAAAATAAAATCATCAGATACCAACTTGTATATATTGTGCTTTTGTTCCTGATAGCTTTGGCTTTGGTGCTTAATGTGAACACCGGCAGCGTCAGACTGTCCCCGGCTAAGATATTTAAGATAATATTTATGGGCTTTGAGGAGGGGAGCGTTGAGAGCAACATAATCTGGAAAATACGGCTGCCGAGGTCGCTCACGGCAGCGCTGCTCGGCGGGGCGCTCTCCGTTTCCGGCTTTCTGCTGCAGACCTTTTTCCGCAATCCCATAGCCGGACCCTTTGTACTGGGCATCTCCTCGGGGGCAAAACTTTTCGTTGCCGTCGCAATTATTTTCATTGCGGGATCGTTCAGCGGAATAACGCCCTATCTAATGGTGCTGTTTGCCTTTTTAGGCTCCCTTATTACCCTGGGCTTTGTGCTATTGTTTTCGCAAAAGACTAAAAACATGTCAGTTCTGCTCGTTATCGGAATAATGATAGGGTACATATGCTCCGCTATAACGGATTTTATGATTACCTTTGCCAGGGACAACCACATAGCCAGCCTTACATTCTGGTCTATGGGCAGCTTCTCCGGAGCTTCATGGGGTACGCTCGGAGTAATCTCGGTTGTTGTCGCGGCGGGGCTTTTTTGCTCCATACTTATATCGAAACCCATGGACGCTTATCAACTGGGCGAAGGTTATGCAAAGAGCATGGGTATTAATATCAAGCTCTTCAGACTGATCCTCGTTACACTCACCAGCCTGCTTTCAGCCACGGTGACCGCATTTGCAGGGCCGATTTCTTTTGTCGGAATAGCCGTGCCTCATATAAGCAAAATGCTCATGAAAAGCTCAAAACCGATTGTTATTATACCGGCTTCCTTCCTCTGTGGCTCTGTTTTCTGCATGTTTTGCGACCTTCTGGCGCGGACTGTTTTTGCCCCGACTGAGCTTGCTATAGGAACGGTGACGGCTTTCTTTGGAGCCCCGGTAGTAATAAGCCTTATGGTCAGGCAGCGCAAGAACAGGCAGTAGGGAGGGAAGGGCTTGTATTTTGAAACGCAAAGGCTCTCCGTGGGCTATTCCGGCAAGGTGCTTGTCCGTGACATAAGCTTTTCCGTGGACAGGGGAAAGATTCTCTCCATCATCGGCCCCAACGGAGCAGGGAAAACCACCATTCTTAAAACCATCAGCCGGCATCTTGAGAAAATCACGGGAACCGTGACGATTGAAAATGACAGCATTTTCAGGCTGTCAAACAGGGAGCTTGCAAAAAGGCTCTCCGTAATGCTGACAGAGCGCGTAGACCCGGAGCTCATGACCTGCGGACAGGTTGTGGCCATGGGCCGCTATCCTTACACGAACAGTTTTGGCAGGCTTACCTCGGAGGACAGGGCAATCGTATCCGAAGCGCTTCGGATGGTTCGCGCAAAAGAGCTTCAGGACATACCTTTTTCCAACACCAGCGACGGGCAGCGCCAGCGCATTATGCTTGCCCGAGCCATCTGCCAGCAACCCGACATAATGATTCTCGACGAGCCGACCTCATACCTGGACATACGCCACAAGATAGAGCTTCTGGATATACTGCGCAGCTTGGCAACAGAGAAAAAAATGGCGATTATAATGTCGTTGCACGAAATAGACTTGGCCGCCAAAATATCCGATTATATTATCTGCGTCAAGGGCGACACGATTGAAAACTGCGGAGCGCCGGAGGAAGTGTTTACAAGTGATTTTATCAAATCGCTTTACGATATGGAGGGCGGGACATTCAACACTCTGTTGGGCAGTGTGGAGCTTGTCGCACCGCAGGGTGAGCCCGATGTCTTTGTGCTCGCCGGTGGCGGGAAGGGCATACCCGTTTACAGGCAGCTTCAGAAAAAAAGGCGGGCCTTTTCAACCGGAGTCTTGTTTGAAAACGATGTAGACTACCAGATTGCCAGTGCGCTTTCAAAATGCGTGGTGTCAGCCGAAGCCTTTAACCCGGTGCCGGAGTTAAAGCTCAAAGAGGCAAAAGCCTTAATTGACCAGGCGCAGTTTTTCATAGACACCGGTGTGAAATTAGGCGCCTACAACGAGTTTTGCGTAGAGCTTCTAAACTACGCTAAGGAACGCGGCAAGATGATTCTGTACGATACGCAGGAGCTTTTTTCTCAGAACCTTTGATTCATTATTGAGGACGGGATGAGATGGACATGGTGCGGAAGAACTTTGTACAAATTGATGGTGAAAAAACTGCTCAGATATTGTATAATACAGATAAAAATAGAAGAGCGTAATTGTCTGACAAATCGCAGAGAGGATATTTTATGAGCAATAATGTTAACAAAACCATACTCGCTACCACCAGTTTGGGTGCCTTTATATCGCCTTTTATGGTTTCATCCGTGAATATAGCGATGCCGTCAATAAGCAATGATTTCACGCTTAGTTCCACCATACTCAATTGGATTCCGCTTTCCTTCACCTTATCAATGGCTATATTCGTCATGCTTTTCGGGAGACTTGCCGATATAGTGGGCAGAAAAAAGGTACTTTTGTTTGGCGTGATACTGTTTACAGTCTCATCTCTGATTTGCGCGGCGTCAATTAATCCCGTTATGTTAATCTGCGCAAGAGTTCTGCAGGGAGTCGGCGGAGCCGCCATCGCGGTTACCGTTGTTTCAATATTAACCTCAGTGTTTCCTGCAGGCTCCAGGGGAAAGGCCCTGGGTCTGAACGTTGCGATGACCTATATTGGCCTGTCCTCAGGCCCGTACCTGGGCGGGCTTTTGGTTAAATATTTTGGGTGGAGAAGCATATTCCTATTTACTTCGGCAATCGGAATAATCGTTGTGATTGCACTGCTGCAGCTCAAACAGGACTGGGCCGAAGCTCCGGGTGAGAAACTGGACCTTATAGGCTCCGCCGTATTCGGATTGGCTTTGATTGGAATTATCGTAGGTTTTTCATCTGTAATGGAGCCTTCGGGCCCGTGGCTGATTTTGGCCGGGATTGTATTAATCTTCGTATTTGTCTATTATGAGAACAAAATCAGCCAGCCGATACTTAACATCTCGCTGCTTAAAAACAACAGGGTCGTAATTTTCTCCTCACTTGCAGCCCTGCTCAACTACAGCGCCACATTTGCGCTGAGCTATTTAATGAGCCTTTATCTTCAATATGTTAAAGGTTTTGAGCCTTCAAAAGCGGGCTTGATACTTATCGCGCAACCGGCCGTAATGGCGATTTTCTCGCCGCTTGCGGGCCTTTTATCCGATAAAATCGAAATTCAGAAGGTCGCATCCATAGGAATGGCAATCACAACGCTGGGACTTGCGTTTTTCATTTTTATTAGTCAGGGGACTTCCATACTCTATATTATCGTTGCGCTGGTGGTGCTCGGCCTCGGGTTTGCGCTGTTTTCTTCGCCAAACACCAATGCAATTATGAGTTCCGTGGACAAAAGATACTACGGCATTACATCCGGTATTATAAGCGTCGCAAGAACCATCGGCCAGACATTCAGCATGGGCCTGGCTTCGATGGTAATATCGATATATATCGGAAATCAGCCGATAAGCAGCAATATTCCACAACTGCTTACTTCGTTGAAGACAGTGTTTTTGATAATGACAATCCTGTGCTTCCTGGGTATTTTCGCCTCTCTCGCCCGCTCCTCATTCCGCAGGCAGCAAAAGTGAGTTTGAGTGTTTATATTCGGTATATTCGGTTGTGAATATGAAAGAAAGCCCTCATCCCGGGGCATCCGGTGATGAGGGCTTTCTTTTACTATGAGCATTATACCGGTGCGAACAGAATAAGTTCGCTGATAAATACGACTGCACAGCAGGCGAGAGATACGCTGAACAGGCTTGCGCCGAGCCAGGCGATAATTACACCGATTATCAGGGCCAGGGCCCCAGATATGGGGCTTTGGGTTGCCCCCAGAATTGCGGGAAAGGTCATAACCGCCAGCGTGACGTAAGGCACATAGTAGAGGAATGACTGAAAAAACTGGTTTTTTATCTCTTTACGAATAAGAGTCAGAGGCAGGACGCGAATCGAGTATGTGACGGCGGCCATGATAATGAGGTAAATATAAGTGTTATGTGTCATTGCCCGTTTCCCCTCTCTGCTTGACCGGGAATAAGAAAGCCGCTATAGCGGATATTGCCACCGTCAGGATTATTGTTCTTGTGCCCGCGGAGAGGTCCGAAATGATGGGGAGCAAGGACGCCGCGTAGCTTGATGCAAAGCAAATCAGTATTAAACCCGCTATCACCTTGTTTTTGCGAGCCGGCGGTACGATTATGGCAAGAAACATCCCGTAAAGCGCCACGTTAAGAGCGCTGACAACGCGCAAGGGGAGGAGATTTCCCGCTATTACGCCTATTGCGGTCCCTATTGCCCAGCAGGGGGCCGCAACTAGGATGGAACCATACGAATAACTGGGATTTATATACCCGGGTCTTGATATTGCTAGACCGAAAAACTCGTCGGTAATATAGTTTCCCAGCAGGAGTCGGTGAGGCAGCCTTGTCTCGTGACTCATGCGCTGGCTCATGGCGCAGCTCATGAGAAAGTATCTTGCGTTTGCAATTAAGATCACTATAACCATTTCCAGATAAGGCGCGTCCGCCGCAATCACCGTAAAGCCCGCATACTCTCCGGCGGAGGCGTTGACGAGCGCGCTGGCCAGAAAACCCTGAAAAGCCGTCAGGCCGGCGCTCCTTGCGACAATGCCCAGGGAAAAGGAAACGGCGAGATAGCCGAGCGCGACGGGAATTCCGTCGCGCGTTCCCTCAATTAAGGCGCGGGAATTTTCTGAATGCGTTTCGGATTTTTGCAGAAATTTGAGTTTCATAGCCGGACCTCAGATAGTATGTTATTTTTTAGACAGTATACCAAAGATATAAACGTAAAACAATGTAAATAGGTAAAGAGTTAATGCTAACCTTTCGTTATGTGCGTTCGATTATGATTGCTAAGCCGCCAAGCGGTGCTCTTTGGCAGCCGGTGGCATTGAGGACCCTAAAGGTTATTGGTGCCGACATAAGTTTCAGCAATAGCCATAATTATAAAACCCCTTCAAACCTAAATCAACAAGGTTTTCAGGGGTTTTGCACCTGAGTCTATTAATGCAAAAAGGTTTGGCGGATGCCGGATAAAGCTGCCGAATCCGCTGAACC
Organism: Clostridiales bacterium; assembly: GCA_012838345.1. GTDB lineage: Bacteria > Bacillota > Clostridia > Oscillospirales > Oscillospiraceae > DUPK01. The sequence continues at coordinate 23,441 of DUPK01000053.1, forward strand.
TTTGCTTTCTGCTCTTAGCCTCACTCGCCCCATAGTGCGGCGTTCTGGCGCGATATAAATTCCTCCTGTTCTTCCCGCCCGCGGGTGATAAACTCATATGTGAGATAGTCGGGGCTAATTCTCTCTACCAGCCCGCGAACACCTTTGGCGGTGAAAGGCAGGTGCGTATCCATACCGTTTATATAAGGGTACATTTGCCCCATACGCTCATAGTATGTCCCCTCAAACAGGGGCGCAGGGCTTTTTATAAGCCTTCGCACGTATTCGCCGGTCAGGCTCTGCTGAAGGTGGACGCCTTTAATGTACCTGCAGAGCTCTCCGTGCGCGTCGAGCGCCGCATGGATGTATTTTACGGCCTCCTCCTGTGTGGACAAATCGTTGTTTGTGTGCATCAGATGGCCAGTGTCAAGCATGATGCCCTTATTATTATAATGTATGCCCTCAAGAAGGCGGCGTGTAATATCGGGTGAAGTCATGGTAAAACCCGGCCACCAGAGGTTTTCAACCAGGAACATGAATGAGTAGTTTCCGCAGTCCAGCATCTCGTTTATTAGCTCCACGGAAGCGTCGATTACCTGCGCGTCGCTGTGCTTGAACGAATAGCTGAGAGCTTCCCTCATTGACACTTCGCTCACGTGAAAAACAACGTATTCAGCGCCGATGCTCTCGGCGAAATCAAGCTGCGACCTATACTTTTGGACAAACGCGCTCCTGTCCGCACCAAGAATTTGATTTACGCTCTCCAAATCGCCGTATTCTTCCAAGATTTCGACGAGGTTCCCGGTCCAGAAATCTACCCAGCAGTTATAATAGGATAGATGCACCCCGACGACCATATCGTCCGGGACAACCCCGAGCGTATTCACCTCATAGGGCAGCAGCTCAAATCCGTCCAGCCTGTGCCTGCGGCAAAAGTCACGGACATCGTCTTCGCCTGTGAACCGGTCGACGTCAAAATAAGTGTTGGTGATGTTGGTGGTTATTTTCATTGTGCATTTCTCCGTTTAGAATCTTGAAGGCCGTCAAAGCCGGTTTTCGAGTGCGTACGGCTGCTTTGAAGGGGCTTCTTCACCTGCTCCTTTGTGGAAAGCATATCAAGCGAGGTCAAAGCGCCGCCGCCTAAGCTCAAGTGGGCCGTCAAGGTCAATCTAAAATCGGCCACATCAACCGACAGATTGATGCAGCCGTATTATGGCATAAAAACTTGCTTTTACCCGGAACAGGACCTGCACCTGAAGGGCCTTAGACTATTTTTTCTAAAACGGTATCACGCTTTATTTCTGTTGTCAAGTTGAAATCTCCACCCGCGCCTACCCGATGAAAATCTTGGGAATGCAGCGCGGAAGCTCCTTTTTACATAGGTTCACGTGTGAGAATAAACAAAGTATGACGACGCTGTATAATAATTCACGCATCGAATAGCGAGCAGATGTTGTATCCATGCCATGCAAAAGTCCAGAATTATAATGCTTTCTGCTGTGATAAATCGTTAAATCGCCAGTTGACTTTTTTTAAAACATCAAGGTATAATAATACAACCTTTTTTCTGACAGGAGGAAAAATGAAATGAAAAAGTCACGTCTTCTTTCACTTGCCATTGTAGTTCTGCTGTGCTTTGGCTTGCTCGCAGGCTGCTCTGGAAAAACACAGGGCTCGGACGCCCCGATAAAGGTTGGTATTCTTGGCTGCCACACCGGCGAATATGCCGTTTACGGCCTAGGCGTAATGAACGGCGCCGAGCTGTACATCAAACAGCTCAACGAAAAAGGCGGCATAAACGGCAAGCAGATCGAGCTTATCATACTTGATAATAAAGCCGACAACACCGAGGCAATTACAGCGTTTAACCGCATGGTTGATGAGGGCATCACCGCGCTTATCGGAGATGTGCTCACTGGCAATACTCTTGCTGTCGTTGCCGAAGCCTATCCCATCAACATGCCCATGATTACGGCATCCGCCACCGCCGCAGAGGTTACCTATGACCCGGAGAGCGACACCGTATATTCCAACGTGTTCCGCACCTGCTTCATTGACCCGTTCCAGGGCGAGAAGATGGCTCAGTTTGCGGCAGAGGTTCTTAATGCAAAGACTGCGGCTATCATCTATGAGACCGGAAACGACTATTCCGTTGGCCTGTCCAACGCCTTTGTTGCAAAGGCAAACGAGCTCGGCATCTCCATCGTTGCCCAGGTAGGCTATGCAACGGGTGACGTGGACTTTAAGAGCCAGCTGACAACCATTGCCTCAAAGAATCCCGATGTAGTATTCTGCCCCAACTACTATGAGGATGACGGACTTATCGTTACACAGGCCCGTGAAGTTGGCGTAACCGCCACCTTCCTCGGCGGAGACGGCTGGGCCGGCGTTTCCGGCTACGCTTCCGCGCAAGACCTTGAAGGTTCGTACTACTGCTCCGCTTACGCTCCTCAGAGCTCCGATGAGGTCAAGAAGTTTGAAGCCGATTATATAGAGGCCTATGGCGAAGATACGCTGAACATGTTTGCGGCAAACGCTTATGATGCGGCGATGGTCCTTTGCAACGCGCTGGCAGTTGCCGAAGGCAAGGGCCTTAAAGCCGGCAGCGAGGATTATAAGCAGGCTGTAATAGACGCCATCCGTGAAAACAGCGGAGATTTGAAGGGCATCACAAGCGACGGATATACCTTTGACGAATATAACAACCCCATCAAGAACGCCGTTATCATGCGTCTTAAGGATGGAAAGGAAGTCTACGACCGGATGTTCTAATCGAAGATCCTAATACGGAGTTAAGCTATGCAGTGCGGCAAAAACCCACTGCATAGCTTATCTTTTGGGGCGGCGGTTGACAGGTGCTTATGTTTTGTTGTAAACTACTATTTATATTAAATTGATGAGCAGGAACGAAAAATCGAGATGTGATTCCTGGATTTCCATCCTCCCGGGAGAAAGGATGAAAAAAGAAAATGGCTCTTTCTACCATTATCAACCAGATCATGAACGGACTGCAATCGGGCTCAATATATGCCCTGGTTGCCCTCGGTTACAGCATGGTCTACGGTATTATCATGCTATTAAACTTTGCTCACGGCGACATTATCATGGTGGGCGCCTATATCGCATGGTATTCCATGACTTCGTTTGCCGCACACCCGCTGCTTGCCGCCCTGCTGGCTATAATTGGCTGCACCCTGCTTGGTGTTATCATCGAAAAGGTGGCCTATACGCCGCTCCGGGGCGCACCGAGAATTTCCCTACTTATAACCGCCATAGGCGTCTCCTTCCTCTTGGAAAACCTGGCACAGCTCATTATAGGTGCCGGCGCAAAGAAGGTGCCGACAATATTCAGCGGCGCCCCGCTTGCTTTGGGGGCCGTTAAGATAAGCTTCAACGCGGTAGTAACGATAATCGTATCTCTGCTTACCATGGCCCTGCTGACCTATTTGGTGCAGAAGACCAAGATGGGAAA
>DUPK01000054.1 GCA_012838345.1 Clostridiales bacterium
ACAATTACGTCTTCCATTCCAAGCAGTTTTGAGGTAGTATTTTCACAGAGCATATTGAGCATCCTTTCTGATTGGGTTTGGTCGCTTTTATCTTAAAGGATTTCCTCTTTATGCTCTACCTTTTTTATGAAAATGTTGGGGCTTGGTTTTCACCACTACCCCAACATTTATTATAGAACCAATAAAAGTGCGAAAATGAAACAGTGAGATACTAAATATTTTCTAGAATGCTATAGTGCTATGATTAAGAATAATCTCAATGTTTTCCGCAACCCATATATCTTATCCGCACTTTATCGTCTCACTGTTCTGCTCTGATTGGGCAGTTACAGACAGCTAAAACGCGTAATTAGCAAACATTTGTTAGCTTAACTCTTGACAATACTAATAGTCGATAGTATATTCAGGAAAGCGGATGATAAAAAATGGATAATGTTAAAAACGAAGGTGTCCAAAAGCGGAAAAAAGGATTAGAAACCACAGAGCAGATTCTTAATGCAGCCGCTGATTTGTTTGCCAGAAATGGATATGACGGCGTTTCAGTACGACAAATTGCCAAGAATGCTGGAATTAAAGAAAGCTCATTGTATAATCATTTTAAAAGCAAGGCGGATATTCTTGAAACCCTTTTTGATGAGTTTATCAAACAAGTCCCAAAGTCAAGGCCGTCCGACGATGAAATTGACAGATTGCTTTTGCTGATGGAGCCGGAAGAAGTATTCAAGAGCATAGTATTTCATGTTGGGAAAAGCGCCAGTGGTACCCTTTTAACACTTCAATGATTATAAACTATGAAAAATTCAGGAATCCGCGTGCTGCCGAAATGTATTATAAATATGTGGTAAATGAACCTGCGGATTACTATGAGCGCTTAATCAATAAATTGATTGTGTCGGTATAATGGAGCCAATAGCAATATGGGTGCGTAAGAATAGTAAATGGGCTATAATCCACCATTGCCGTAAATGCGGTGAGCTTTCATTCAATCGGGTCGCTGTAGATGATAATCCTATGAAACTAATGTCAATTGCATTAAATCCAATATCCTTTCCGCCGTTCCCAATTGTAAGAATTGAGGAAATGGCGGAATTGATGGCCGGCGATGGGAAATTAAGATGAGTTAGCATTAGGTGGTTGTGATATTAATTAGCAAGATTGATTAATAGCGTTTTTCAAAATGCTGAAAAGTTAATTGCTGTCAGACCATTGAAAAAACAAGAAAATCCCGCAATCTCAAGGACTGCGGGATTCTTGTTTTTGGCGGAGAAGGAGGGATTCGAACCCTCGAGACGCTTTTGACGCCTACACGATTTCCAATCGTGCGCCCTCGACCAGACTAGGCGACTTCTCCGTATGATATGTATTCAGTTTCCGAATTCGTGCTTTGCTATTATAATTTATAAACTGCCCAAAGTCAAGCATAAATTGTGTATACTACTATCAATCAGCCTGCGACCGCAGGGGAATATTAGCTTGCTATACGTCAGCTTGCGACCTAATGGTTCATATTTCCAATAATAAATTCGTATATTCGATTGACAGCCCAGAATTATGAAGCTAAAATTGATATTATGTAAAAACCTTGTGTGGAGTGAACTTGCTTGAGAAAACTTATAATGATAGTAGTTGCCTTTCTGCTGCTGCTTACAGCCTGCGGAAAAAATAACCCCGCCCCTACTGAAGAGCCTGTAGAAACACCCACGCCCACAGCCACGCCCTCTCCGACTCCCACCGTGAACCCCTATATTAACCCTCTCACTGGCCTTCCGGTCGATATGCCAATCGCTCAGAAGCGTCCCATTGCCATCATGATAAACGATATTAAGGAAGCGCTTCCGCAGTGCGGGATAAGTTCCGCGGACATCATATACGAAGTGGCGGCCGAGGGGGGCATCACTCGTATGCTCGCCGTCTTTCAGGATGTAAGCAGGGCAGGGCGCATCGGCTCCGTTAGAAGCACTCGCACCTATTATCTTGACCTTGCTCAGGGGCTTGACGCCATACTGCTTCACGCCGGCGCAAGTACATATGCTTACGAGGCCCTGAAGATAAGAGATAATTGCACCAATATAGACGGGATATATGATACTACTATTTTCTACAGGGACCCCAACCGGATGAGCTCGGGATATGAGCACAGCCTCTTTACGACCGGAGAGCTGATAGCCGAGAATATCGAAAATTACGGCCTTTGTCTTACCCACGATGACGACTATACCTGCAATATGAAGTTCGGTATGTCCTCGTCCAAATCGGGAACGCCTGCCGAGTATATAGGCGTTAAGTTTTCATATTATAAAATGGGCGAGTTTGTCTACAACAGCAGTGACGGGCTTTACTATGTCAGTCAGTTCGATGAGCCGCACATCGACGGAGAAACTGGTGAGCAGCTTGCTGTGAAAAACGTGCTTATCCTGTTCGCAAATCACTCCGCCATACCAAATGATTCCCTAATGCGCATAGAGGTGGACTTGGTAGGCACGGGTACCGGAATATATGCGGCGGATGGCAAGTCAATAAAAATTAACTGGTCAAAGAGCAGCTACGATTCTCAGTTTGAATATACCCTAACGGACGGAAGCCCGCTTGTCTTTGCTCCGGGAACTTCGTACATAAATATTATTGAGTCAGAGGACAACCTGACGATAGAGTGATTTTGACAATCTAAAGCCGTGGTTATTGCCGCGGCTTTTTTTCTATGCTATTATTGTATTTGCATATTGGCAATATCATCCTCATATCATCAAACTGATAGGGGGATGGACATACATGAAAAAAACATTGAGAAAGCTCACTTATTTTGTCATTATCGCAGTAGTCATATTAGTATTGCTTCTTTACCCGCACATAAAGGATTTGGTTATACCCGCTAGATCGGTGTCTGTGTTTGATGCGCAGCGTGTGCTCATACTGGACCCCGGCCATGGCGGCGAGGACGGCGGGGCGGTTTCATTAAGCGGTGTACATGAGAGCGTGATAAATCTGGATATAACCAAGCGGATTGATTTGATTATGGGGCTTTTTGGCACCGAAGTCGTGCTGACAAGGGACGCGGAAGAGCTTATATATCCCGATGACGCCAATACAATAAGAAAACGTAAGGTAGCCGACACTAAAAGGCGGGCCGAGCTGATAAACAGTATAGACAACGCAGTTCTCATCAGCATTCACCAAAACATTTACCCCGGGAAACAGCCCTTCGGGGCGCAGGTGTTCTATTCCGAGAAAACGCCGGAGGGGAAGGACTTTGCCGTTCACACGCAGACCATCCTGAGAAATACGCTTAATCCTAACAATAAGCGCCAGGCAGTAAGGGTCCCTAAAGACGTATACTTGCTAAACAATATCGACTGTACCGCAATATTAATCGAATGCGGTTTCTTATCAAATCCGGAGGAAGATGCGCTGCTGCAGACAGACCGGTATAAGCTGCGAATATCCTGGGCTGTTGCCTGCGCATATCTCAGCTATTTTGGAGGCATTAATGAAGACTAAAACAGTGTTTTTCTGCACCGAGTGCGGTAATGAGTTCCCCAGATGGCTGGGGCAGTGCACAGCCTGCGGAAGCTGGAATACCATAGTCGAGCAGGAGGCTGCGCCAAAAAGCAAAACAGGCGTCAAAACCCAGGCTGCTCTCTCCAGGCGCACTGCTCCTCAAAGAATTTCCGAAATCTCGTATGAGGACGAAATAAGATTTGAGACAGGGCTTGGCGAGCTTGACCGGGTGTTAGGGGGCGGCGCGGTAAAGGGCTCCCTCGTGCTCGTCGGCGGCGCCCCCGGCGTTGGGAAATCAACTCTCTTGCTTCAGATATGCGGGCACCTGACGAAGTTTGCCAAGGTATTGTATGTATCAGGAGAGGAGTCGGCCCGCCAAATCAAGATACGAGCCGACCGCCTTGAAGTGGGCGGCGACAACCTATACATAGTCGCCGAAACCAGCCTGCATAATGTGATGGATATAACGGAAGAATTAAAGCCCGATATACTGATTATTGATTCAATCCAGACGCTTTATAATGAAGCCCTCGACTCCTCGCCCGGCAGCGTCGGACAGGTTAAGGACTGTACCCTCGCGCTTATGCAGCTAGCAAAAGGGGAGGGGATAACGGTATTTATCGTGGGTCATGTCAACAAGGAGGGAGCCATAGCCGGCCCGCGCGTTCTCGAGCACATGGTCGATTGCGTATTGTATTTTGGAGGTGATAGGAGCATTAACTACAGGATACTTCGCGCCGCTAAAAACAGATTCGGCTCGACAAACGAAATTGGCGTGTTTGAGATGCTTGACGCGGGGCTCTCCGAGGTGCCCAACCCCTCCGAAATGCTTCTCTCAGGACGCCCCGAGAACACTCCCGGCACCTGTGTGGCCTGCGTAATGGAGGGGACGCGGCCAATACTCGCCGAGATACAGGCCCTCGTCACTCCCACGGCATTCAACGTCCCACGCCGAAATTCAAACGGAATCGACTACAACAGGGCCGTGCTGCTTATGGCCGTGCTTGAGAAAAGGGGAGGGCTGCAGATAGGTGCCTGCGACGCGTATATAAACGTCATCGGCGGCCTTAGCCTGGACGAGCCCGCCTCTGACCTTGCGACAGTGCTCGCCATCGCCTCAAGCTATTTGGACAAGCCCATAGACGCAGGCATGGCAGCCATAGGGGAAGTGGGCCTCACGGGCGAAATACGCTCGGTAACTTCTATTAACCAGCGCCTTTCGGAAATCCGCAGACTTGGATTTACAAGCTGCATCGTTCCTGACCATAGCAAGGCTAACATCACCGTCCCCGCAGGACTGAAAATAATCCCGGTTAAAAGCATCAGGACTGCGATTTCCTGCGCACTGAGGGTTTAGCGCTTGTCTTAATATAGTGAACGCATGGGTTTTCCGCATTCTCCGGATTTCCGGAGGATGCGGCTCGTTCTAAATTGCAGAAACCGTCTTTTTGGTATACGCAGTCACTTGTACATGCTATATAACTCAAGCTTATTCCTCCAGCAAACTCGGCTTTATCAATTATTCTGTGTAGTATTTCTATCGATTATAAAGGAATTGATTAGTATGGGAGGACACTTTGTTAATGAAGCAAATTTACCCCGAGGTACTGTAAAAACCGTATTTTTAGGGGATAAATATATAGAGAGACTAGAAAAAGGCTTAGAGAGGCTAGGCATAACGGCCATAGGAGTTCCCAGAAATCCTTTTGTCCCTGCACCCGTGGCTTACCATGCCGATATGTCCGTATGCCATCTGGGCTTTGATACGCTGGCTGTGGCGGCAGGAATATATGACGAGTTTAAGAAAAGGGTACCCGCGCAATTTAGACTTGTAAAGGCCGAGACCCCGCAGAAGGCGGAATATCCGAATGACATAGGCCTAAACGCCTGTATAATAGGGGACAGGCTCCTGCACAACCTCAAATATACAGACAGGTCAATAACGACCTTTGCGCGGGAAAACAGGCTGAGAAGCTATCATGTTAATCAGGGCTATACCAAGTGCTCCGTCTGCGTACTCTCCCGAAACCGGATTATCACCGCCGACGTAGGAATCCACAGGCTATGTGAGGAGCTTGGGATTTGCAGCCTTCTGATTGAAAGCGGTTCTATAAGGCTCGACGGCTACGGCACCGGCTTTATAGGCGGCTGCTGCGGCAAAATTTCCGGAGACAGGATAGCCTTTACCGGCCATCTGAAGAAGTTGAAGGATGAGAAAAAAATTTTACACTTTATATGGGACAGCGGTATCGAGGTGGTTTTCTTGACTGACGAGCCTGTTTTCGACATAGGCTCTATTATTCCGGTCGACGAGCATTGAAAAGTTAAATGGAATTGGGGACAGCGTAATGAAGCGGCTCAAGCATCTCCTTCCTCAGACGGTGTTTATTCTCCTCTTCAGCGGCTGCTCAACGAATGTTTATATTACCGAGCACGAACTGAAAATAATTGAAACTGGTTTTCTGTACGGAATAGTACTCAGCGTTTTAATCTTCTATCTGCTGGTCTCGCTTCTGGGGCTAAAGTCAAAATACCCGCTTTACTTTTCGGCGCTTCTGTTTCTGGCTATTCTCTGCACCGATTCCTTTACTGGTGTTTTCCTAATGCGGCTTTTTTATCTCACAAACAGCGGAATTACCAGAGTAATTATATATTCCTCAAAAGCCTGGATATTATTTTTCCTCACCGCGTATCTGCATGAAATATTTAAGCCGCTATACTCAGTCATATTATTAAAAGTGGTATTCGTACTGACACTTTTGCAGCAGCTATATATCATATTGGCCGGTGCAGACCTCACGATAGACAGCCCTGTAATTTATTTTTTGATGGCCGTTTATGGCCTTGAGTTTTTATCCTGTGTCTATATCATCCTGTATGGGCTGAGCAGAAAGCAAAAGGATGCTGTTATTAATCTTTTTGGACTTCTGATAATCGCGGCTTCTTATTATAACAGGGCGATTATTAAGATTCCGAATTACAAGTATCTCATGTATGCCGCGGTTTTTCTATTTCTGTTTCTTCAGATGCTCTCCGTGGCAAGGAAGATTAAAATATATTACAAGGAAAAAAAAGATGCGGAGCTGAGATTTCTGCACGCGCAGATAAAGCCCCACTACATATTCAACGCCCTAAACACGATAATTTCCATTTCACGTTACAATGCCGAGCGCGCACTCGAGCTTTTGCGTGATTTCGGCGTGTATCTTCAAAACAGCTTTAACTTAAAAACCGAAAACCAGTTTACCTCTCTTATGGACGAGCTTGAGATAGTCAGCGTCTACCTGAACATAGAAAAGGCTCGGTTCGAGGAACGTATCGAGGTGGAGATGGAACTGCCCGAAAGAAGAGACTTTTTGGTTCCCGTATGTATGCTGCAGCCGATAGTTGAAAACGCAATCGTTCACGGCATACTCGGCAAGCCCGAAGGCGGCAAAATATATATCGGCATAGTACAGGAAAAAATGAAACTGGTGTTTACCGTGCGGGATAACGGTTCCGGAATGTCCGATGAAAAGGTCACTGAGGTGCTTGAAAGTGACAATATCGGCCACATAGGCCTTTCAAATATACATAAACGCCTAAAGGCTTTATATAAAAATGGGCTTACCATAAACAGCAAACCGGGCGAGGGAACCGAAGTCACTTGGGAGGTTCTTCTTAATGCTTAATCTTGGGTACATATATGATTAAACATAAGATAAAACTGCTTCTCTGTCTTATCCTAGTTGTCTTATTGCTGAATGTCGGGGCTTATGCTTTTACATTACAAACCCTTTCCGAACTCGGCAGTTTAGAAGACTGGGAGCCTGAGAAAGGGTATGTATCCCTGGACGGTGACTGGGAGTTTTTCTGGAACGACTTTCTAAGCTACGAGGAGCTACAGGCGGTCGCAAGCAAAAAAACGATAACCGTCCCGGCTTCCTGGTCTGAGTATAAAACCGGCGAGTTAAAACTAGACTCCGAAGGGCACGCAACGTACAGACTGAGGCTAAAAACAGGCCTTGAGGACGGCACTTACCTGGGGCTGTATATTAAAAATCTTTCCTCGGCATATAAGGTTTTTATTAATGACATGGCGGTGGCTTCCTTGGGGGTTGTCTCACCAAACCCTGAGGAGGTGTTCGTTAAATCCTATCCTCAGGCGGTATTCTTCGCCATCCCCGCCGCCGAGTTTGATATAATTATTCATACATCCAGCCACAAGACCTTTAAAAGCGGCCTTACCTCTTCGCTATTTCTGGGAAGCGTGGATGATATAGAAGCCCTGCACAACAATTCGCTTCTGAAATACTCTATACTTTACGGCCTTCTTTTTATCGTGATGGTTTTTTCGATTATGATGGCCATTATGTGCCGCGACATAAAGTATTTTGCTTTTTTGTCCGTACTTAGCGTGTCAATTTTCGTTGCCGTTGACTTGTCCAGTATTAATTTGATTTCGAAATATCTTGCGGCCCTTGATATATCGCAAGCTAAGGTACTGCTGTATTCATCGATAAACTGCTGTCTGATTCTTGTAACGGCATACTGCTATTTTCAGTTTAAGTCCGGTTTTTACAAGACCGTGCTTAAGCTTACACTGATAATGTCAATTTTATGGCAGTTGTCCATCGTTTTCATGCCAATAAAGCTGTTTGAAGCTGCAATATTTTCCATAGGTAAAATCAACCTTTTTTCCTTATATGCATTGACTATAAGTCTACTCAATTTGGCGGGGATTATTAAAGGAGCAAGGGAGAATTTTATAGGCGGTATGGAGCAGCTTCTCTGCGCATCCATATTTTCAATTTCCGCCCTGATAGATTACTCCTATTACAGGGGCAACCTGTCCGTCCTGCCTTTTCCCGTTCTGCACTATTCGCTGATGATTATTCTTGTGGTTCAGATGGTAATTCAGGCAAAACAGGTGCGGGGCCTTATAGAGCAGCAGCGCAGCGAGGAGCTTAAGTTTATGCAGGCCCAGGTTAAGCCGCACCTACTTTACGATGTAATTGATACGTATATCTCCATATCCAAGCAGGACATCGAGAAGGCGAGAACAATTCTGGAGGCCTTTGCCGATTATCTCAGGAAGACGTTCGATATTAAGCAATCATACAGATACTATTCGCTCAGGGAAGCGATAAGTCTCCTGCAAAGCTATATTAACATCGAGCAAATAAGGCTAAAAAACTCGCTGGAGGTTAATTTTGAGCTTCCGGAGAATCTCGACGTGGCCATACCGACTTATATGCTTCAGCCCATTGTCGAAAATGCGATTGTACACGGCCTGAGCAAAAAAGGCAAGGGCGGCAGACTGGATATAATAATAGAACGGTGTGGGCCGTATCTATACTTTACGGTAAAGGACAACGGGGCAGGCATGACGCCTGAGGAGATTTCAAAGGCTATAGACCCTAACAGGAACAACAGCCTGTCCAATATCTCAAAGCGCCTGAGTTCGCTCAACAGGAAGTTTCTTTCTATTGTTAGTAGTCCGAATATAGGCACCGAGGTTAGCTGGCGAGTCAGAGTTAAGGAGCTGAAAAACTGAGATGGTAACTGTTATTCTAATTGACGACGAGAGACCTGCGCTAAGAGAATTGGAGTATATACTTAATAACACGAGCAATAGCAATGTTATGGTTCTTGGCTCCTTTGTCAATCCCATGCAGGGGGTGGATGCTGTAGCCAAGCAAAAGCCAGATGCCGTATTCCTTGATATAAATATGCCTCAGCTAAACGGCATAGATATTGCCTCTTTGATTTCTGAAAAATCACCCGACACAAGGATAGTTTTCATAACCGCGTACGACCAGTATGCCGTCAAGGCCTTTGAGCTCAATGCTCTGGATTACCTTTTAAAACCGATTTCCAGAGAGCGGCTCCAGATAATGCTGGACAGATTAACGGAATATGTGACAAGCAAGAGAAGGACGGAAGGCGCTCTTCCCATGCGAACACTATACATAGACTGCCTCGGCGGATTTTCGGTTTATTACGAAAATCAGCCACCCGTGAGATGGCACTCAAAGAAAGCAGGAGAACTCTTTGCTTTTCTCCTATACAAAGTGGATAAGCCGCCCGGAAGAGAGGAGATCCTGGACGCCTTATGGCCGGGTATCGACCCGCTAATATCGTCTCAGTATCTCGATGACACCATATACAGCTTAAGAAAATCGCTGCTTGAATACGGCGTGTGCATCGAACAGGTATCCGTAGATAACGATTGCAGGTTAAGCCTGAAAAACATCAGGCTCGATGTAGACAGTTTCTCCGAAAGCTTTGAAAAGGCCCGGGAATACAAAACCTACGAATACTATGACGAGTGCATAAAGCAATATACCGGCAAGTACCTCGAAGATTGCGGGTGGCCGTGGGCGGAAGAATACAGTGAGCTATTAAACAGGCAATATATCAGCATTGTATTTAATATGGTAAAGACGCGAATATTAAGTAGCGACGTCCTTACACCAGAAGAAAGCGATAGTTCCATGCAACTGGATGAAGAGCTGATTTATCAGTACCTCAGCTGCGCAAAGCTGAAGCTGAGCAACAAGGGGTTTCAATACTGCGCCTCGGCGATTAAGCTCGCCTGTGAAAATCCCCAGCTTATGACAAGGATGGAGGATTTATATGAGAAGGTCGGAGAGCTCTATGGAGAGAATGCCAAGAATATCAGCAGAACTATTAGATATGCGCTCTCGCATTTAAATACGACAAACAAGGAGTTCTTGTCAAAGGCCGTATATGAGGTCCAGTTTTCCCTCAATAAGCATTGACCGTTATCAAAATAATATAAAAAGAAATCCCTGTCGTTTAGGCTATATGGCCAGAAGACCATATGCCGATTGACAGGGATTATTATTTGTGCTCCGCTCTATGGTATTTCCATGCACAAAAAAAGGGTGAGTCGCATTTAAGACTCACCCGTGGTGCGGATAACAGGAGTCGAACCTGCACGTCTGAAGACACCAGATCCTAAGTCTGGCGCGTCTGCCAGTTCCGCCATATCCGCAAAGCCAGTATATATTAACATGTAGGTACGGAATTGTCAATCAAAAGCTAAAGGCAAAAAACGCGCCGCAGGCGTTAAATTCGCCAATGTTTCTTACGGTAGGAAAGAGGTGGTTTTTCGCCCTTAACCCCCGCCGTGGCACGGCAAAATCAGCTGTTAAAATTAATGTATTGCGGCTTTGAGATAATAGCTTAAGTAATAAATTCAAACGGGCAGGAGCTTAGGTATTTACATATAAAGTAAAGGAGCAATTTCCCCTAATTAAGACTGTCAGCCCTTCCGCCGCAGGCGGATATGGGCTGACAGGTTATTTTCTTTATGACCGTTTTGCAGTAAAAAGCAGAAACGGCATATTCAGAGTATGTGCACTCTGAGGCCCATACGCGGCATTTTTTTGTGGTTTAAACTTTGAAGTTCACCGCGGTGTCACCCTGCGGGTCCTTGCCGAACTCGTAGTCCTTACCGGGAAGAATAGCGTTCAGTATAATTCCTACTAAGGCTCCGACGGCAATACCCGAGAGGCTGATTTTAATAGAACCGATATAGAACTCTATAGCCTGCAAATCGCCGGTGCCGTATTTTATGCCGATTGACAGCACGAGTATCAGGGCGGCTATTATGATATTGCGGCTCTTAGTGAAATCAACTTTGTTCTCAACCACGTTGCGTACGCCGACGGCGGAAATCATACCGTAGAGAATCAGGGACACGCCGCCCAAAGTCGCTTCGGGCATCGCGCTGATTATCGCGGCAAATTTAGGTGAGAAGGAGAATAATATGGCAATAACGGCGGCAATCCTTACCACCTTCGGGTCGTAAACCTTGGTTAGCGCAAGAACGCCCGTATTTTCACCGTATGTCGTATTTGCCGGCGCGCCAAACATGGCCGCCACCATGGTTGCGAGGCCGTCGCCGAGAAGCGTACGGTGTAGGCCCGGGTCATTAACAAAGTTTTTTCCGACCGTGGAGCTTATCGCCGAGACATCCCCAATATGCTCAACTATGGTAGCGAGTGCTATGGGCGTGACCGTAATTGCAGAGGAAACCAGAAGGGAAGTGTCTAGGTCGCTGAATATCGAGAAAACGGTATCGTTCCAGGTAAAAGGAATCCCAATCCATGCGGCCTCTGTAACTCTTATAAAATCTACTTGTCCGGCGATTGCCGCCACAATGTATGAGACTATTACACCGAGAAGAATGGGGATAATCTGTATCATTCCTCTGCCCCAGATATTGGCAATTATTACCACGATAATAGCAACAAGGGCAATTCCCCAGTTATTGGTGCAGTTACTCAGGGCCCAGCCCGAGAGAGTAAGGCCTATCGAAATAATTACGGGGCCTGTGACTACCGGTGGGAAAAAGCGCATTACTTTCTTTACACCGAATGACTTTATAAGCGCGGATAACACGAGATAAAGTACCCCGGCACAGATGACGCCGAAAGAGGCATAGGGAAGAAGTTTCGGGTCGCCGCCGGGAGCAATCGTTAAGTATCCGCCCAGGAAGGCAAAAGAAGAGCCCAGGAACGCAGGTACTTTCCGCTTAGTTATTAAGTGGAAAAGTAGAGTTCCAAGGCCCGCAAACAATAGAGTTGATGAAACACTAAGTCCCGTAATTGCTGGTACAAGAACAGTTGCTCCAAACATAGCGAACATGTGCTGAAATCCCAAAACCAACATTTTGGGGTATCCCAACCGTTTTGCATCGTAAATCGGTTCGGAGCCCACCACCGGGTTACCTCTTTTACTCATTTACAACTCCTCCTTAAAGAATACACATAACCTCAGGGGTTATTCAAAGGCGCCGGCATTCCAATAACTGCGCTGCGCAGCCGCTTTTAGAATGCAGGCATAAATAAAATACGTTTTTTGCCGGTGAGTGCAAAATTCACGCATTTTCGATATATTAACACATTCTTAGCGCCATGTCTAGAGAATGTTTTATAAAGAATTAAATATTTTATGCGCCATTCTTTTGAGCATTTTGTCAAAAAAGGAACAGAAAAGCAGTAAATTGCCGAAACAGATTTTTTGTATTCAAGTGCTCGACAAAATTGAATTAATATTATATACTTTTGCATATTCTCGCAAGAGGGAGGAGCAAGTTTTGAAAAGACCGTTTGTAACACTTGAAAAGCTGAAAGAGATAGACAAGACTTTTTCCACGCCCTATCATCTATATGACGAGAAGGGGATAAGGGAAAACGCGCGCAACCTGAAAAAGGCCTTTTCGTGGAACAAGGGCTTTAAAGAGTACTTTGCTGTTAAAGCCACGCCCAATCCCACCATTTTGAGAATACTCCATGAAGAGGGCTGCGGAATGGACTGCGCGTCCTATACCGAGCTGCTTCTTTGCGAAAAGGTCGGAATCGCAGGCGAGGAAATCATGTTCTCATCAAACGCAACCCCAGCCCAGGATTTCAAAAAGGCGTCCGAGCTTGGGGCGATAATAAATTTAGACGACTACACACATATAGCTTTTCTAAACCGCATTGCGGGAATACCTAAAAAAATCTGCTGCCGCTATAATCCGGGCGGAACCTTCACAATAAGCAATGAGATAATGGATAACCCCGGCGATGCCAAATACGGAATGACAAAGGAGCAGATGGTCAGAGCTTTCAGGGATTTAGCGGCGCTCGGTGCAGAGGAGTTTGGGATACACGCCTTCCTTGCCAGCAACACCATGTCCAATGAATATTATCCGGAGCTTGCGAGGGTATTATTCGAGCTGGCCGTTGAATTGCGTGACAAAACAGGCGCCAATATTACATTTATAAATCTGTCGGGAGGTATAGGTATCCCATATAAGCCTAATGAGAAGCCGAATGACATATTTGCTATAGGGGAAGGCGTTCGCAAACAGTTTGAAGCGGTACTCGTCCCGGCGGGGATGGAAAACGTGTCGATATATACTGAGCTCGGAAGATATATGCTCGGCCCCCATGGCTGTCTCGTCGCTAAGGCTATTCATGAAAAGCACATTTACAAAGAGTACATAGGACTTGACGCTTCCGCCTGCGATTTAATGCGGCCTGCGATGTACGGTGCGTACCACCATATAACGGTGATGGGCAAGGAAGACGACCCCTGCAATTACAAATATGACATTACAGGGTCGCTCTGCGAAAACAATGACAAGTTCGCCATAGACCGCTGGCTGCCCAAAATAGATATTGGGGATTTTATCGTAATCCACGACACCGGCGCGCACGGCCACTCTATGGGCTACAACTATAACGGAAAGCTGCGCTCAAAGGAGCTGCTGTTGTGCGAAAACGGTGAAGTAAGGCTGATTAGAAGAGCCGAAACGCCGGAAGACTATTTTGCGACGATGATATTTTAGAATTTGGCGGTTATCCGCGGATAACCGCCAAAAAAGTCTTGACAAACAGTTAAAAACATTTATAATAGACTTTGCGTTTAGCGGGATTGTGTAACGGTAGCACGGCAGACTCTGACTCTGTTTGTGAGGGTTCGAATCCTTCTCCCGCTGCCAAAGAGAAAGCCTGTAGTTTCAATGACTACAGGCTATTTTGTTCTCTAAAATAAGCTGCTTACCCCCTTTCTCTATACTTTGCTTCACCGATGTACGCCTAATATGCCCAGTTAAACTTTTATGTCAGACAACCAGTTTTTTGTTACAGACAGGCTCTTTAGGCTGCATTTGCTCCATTAGGCGTAAAATTTCGCTTTTCTTTTGTCATTTGCCTTATCTAGTGATAGAGTATTAACCGTGGTATTCGGCTTTCGGGTTCTTGCCGGCCACCGCCTTGTTACATATGGGGCTATTTAATATACAAAAACTACGCAAGTCATAAAATAAAAATTGTACGATGATAAGGAAAGGCAGAGGATTAAATATATGCCGGAATTTACAGCCGAAGAGCTAAGCGAAGCGCATAGTGCATTACTTTCGGTGCTTTACAAGTGCGAGAGGATAGATGCAGGTAAACTTGGTAAGTCACAGCAGACCCTTCTCGAACGGAGAATCGCCGCTCTGAAAGTTGCACTGAAGTTGATTGAGAAGGAACAAGACCGGAAATATTAAGTCAAATTACTGGGCGAAGACGAATAACAAACAAGGCACTCTGAAAATAATTCAATAACTTTGTAAAAGCGTTTAGCAGGATTACGAAACACTTTTATTTTTTCCTTCTAATAAGAATATAAAGGAACGTTGAGCTTGAGATGGCGCCGATAGAGAAGGACGGACTTGTTTTCCTTGTTAACAAGAAAAACCCGGTCGACAGCCTGACCCATCAGCAGCTCGTCGATATATATTCCGGTAAAACCACATGGAAGGACGTAGGCGGAAACGACGCAGAGATAATCGCCTATCAAAGACAGCTTGTGTCCGGCAGCCAGACGATGATGAATAAGCTTGTAATGAAGGGAACACCTATGGCCGAAGCTCCGGCGACGCAGATCATCGGTACGATGGGCAGTCTCGTGGACGCCGTTGCTGTCTACGACGGGGCTGAAAACGCAATTGGATATAATGTTTACTATTATGTAAGCCGCATGAAGCTGGATGAAAATATAAAGCTGTTATCAGTGGACGGAGTCGAGCCAAGCACCGAAAACATTTCCTCAGGGGCCTACCCCTTTGTAAATGACTTCTATGCTGTGATTCGGGCAGACGCGCCCGAGGGCAGCCTGGAGTGCGTCCTCTATGAATGGATGCAATCCGAAGAAGGGCAGAGGCTTGTTGCCCATGAGGGCTATGCAACGGTCAAGTAATAGAAAAGAACGGCTCATCCTTCCGGATGAGCCGTTTTGCTGTTTTCTTACTAATCAAGATTATTTTCGAGCGTCGCTAGCTCTTCTTTGAGCTCCCCGGGGAGCTTATCGCCGAATTTCGCGTAGAATTCTTTTATTCCCTTTACCTCTTCAAGCCAGAGTTTTTTATCGACATTGAGAAGCTCGGCAAGTGTCTCCTTTGAAACTCCGGAGTCTTCGAGGTTTATATCGCCGAGCTTCGGGATATATCCAATGGCCGTTTCTTCGGCGTCAATTTCGTTGAAGCACCGGGCGAGAATCCACTCGAGCACACGCATATTCTCTCCGAATCCCGGCCACAGGTAATGCCCCATATCATCGGTCCTGAACCAGTTGACATTGAAAATCTTGGGCGGATTGGGAATTCTCTTGCCCATCTCGAGCCAGTGCTGCCAATAATCGCCCATGTTATATCCGCAGAAGGGGAGCATAGCCATAGGGTCTCGGCGCACAACGCCCACGGCGCCCGTCGCAGCGGCAGTAGTCTCGGAAGCCATGACAGAGCCAACGAACACGCCGTGCTGCCAGTTGCGGCTCTGATATACCAGAGGAGCGGTCTTGGCGCGTCTGCCTCCAAATATGATGGAGGAGATGGGAACGCCCTTCGGGTTTTCAAACTCGGGCGAGATGCAGGGGCAGTTCTTTGCGGGAGCCGTAAAGCGAGAGTTGGGATGAGCACCCTTTTCTCCGGAATCCGGGTCCCAGGGCTCGCCCTTCCAGTTAATAGCGCCCCTCGGGGGGGTCTTGTCCATGCCTTCCCACCAAACGGTGTTTTCGGCGGTCTGGACGACGTTTGTAAAGATTGTGTTCTTTCTTGTGGTTTCAAGGGCATTCGGGTTAGACTTCATGCTCGTTCCGGGAGCGACTCCAAAGAAGCCGTTTTCGGGGTTGACGGCCCAAAGCCGCCCGTCTTCGCCAATGCGCAGCCAGGCGATGTCGTCGCCCACGCACCAGGCCTTGTAGCCCTTTTTCCGATAGATTTCGGGAGGGATAAGCATCGCGAGATTCGTCTTGCCGCAGGCAGAGGGGAAGGCGGCGCATATATAGCGCACCTCGCCCTTCGGGTTTTCAATACCCAGGATAAGCATGTGCTCGGCAAGCCAGCCCTCTTTGCGGCCAAGATATGAAGCTATTCTCAAAGAAAAGCACTTTTTGCCAAGCAGAACGTTTCCGCCGTAGCCGGAGTTCACGGACATTATGGTGTTTTCCTCCGGGAAATGAACGATATAGCGGTTCTCAGCGTCAAGCTCGGCCTGGGCGTGTAATCCTTTTACGAAATCGGGGCGTTCGCCCAGCGCCTCATAGACGTTTTTGCCTACTCTCGTCATAATCGCCATGCTGACAACGACGTATATCGAATCGGTAAGCTCAATGCCGTAACGGGCAAAGGGTGAGCCCACAACGCTCATCGAATAGGGGATGACATACATCGTGCGCCCCCTCATCGCTCCGTTATAGAGCTTCCTGAGCTTTGCCAGCATCTCGTCGGGATCCATCCAGTTGTTTGTAGGACCGGCGTCCTCCTTGCGGCGGCTGCATATAAAGGTCCTGTCTTCGACACGAGCGACATCGTTAATGGCTGAGCGGTGGAGATAACAGCCGGGCAGCTTCTCCTCGTTGAGCTTAATGAGCTCACCGGTGCTCACAGCTTCGCGCCTGAGCTGCTCAAGCTGCTCCTCGGAGCCGTCTATCCATACGATATTATCCGGCTGAGTCAGTTCGGCCATTTCTTTTACCCAATCAAGAATATATTTATTAGTGGTAAGCGCCATATTTTTCCTCCTAAAGTAATCAGCTTATTCAGCAAGGTTTATAACTATAAACAACAAACCATATCATATATCATTAATTATCACTAAATCAAGGCACAAAAATGTGATTTTTCCCTGATTAAGCCTTCAATAAATTGTCAAATTGATTAGAAATTCGGGCAAATCCGGCCAAATCTATAGCCTCGCCGCGTATATTTGAGGGAAAACCGCAGTTTTCTAGTACATTTTGAATTTCTATTTTGCTAAAACGATCTCCGAAAGCTGCAAAAATTCCGTTTGCAAGGGTCTTTCTGCGCTGTTCAAAAGACGCTTTTACAATTTTGAAAAATAATCTTTCATTTGAGATTTCAGCAGGGGGGAGTTCCCTTTTTTTGAGCAATAAAACAGAAGACCAGACCTTAGGCTGAGGAATAAAGGAACTCGGCTGCACATCAAAAAGAATTTTCGGCTCGGTATAATAATTAACATATATTGTAAATGAGCTGTAGTCTGGAGTGGAAGGCTTTGCGCATATTCTATTTGCAACCTCCCGCTGAATCATAAGAGTAATCGTATCAAAGGCTTTACTTTCGATAAGCCTGGATATGAGCGGGGAAGTGATATTGTAAGGGATATTGGCACACACGACCGGCCGCAATCCATAAAACATCTTATCAATAAGTTCACGATATTCTATTTTAAGTGCATCTTCATTGATAACCGTTACATTCGAAAAACCCTGCAAAGTTTCGCTTAATACCGGCAAAAGCTTTTTGTCGAGCTCGACAGCCACAACTTTGTTTGCACGGGCCGCAAGCTCGACTGTAAGAGCACCTATACCGGGGCCGATTTCAAGAACACCGCAAGCTTTGTCAAGCCCCGACAAATCGGCAATACGTACAGGAATATTTGAATCGATTAAGAAATTTTGACCCATGGATTTTGAAAAATAAAACCCATGGCGAGAAAGAAGAGACTTGATATCATTTATGTTACATAAATTCATATGAACCCTCCTTAAAAGGAAAGGGTAAGATAAATAATATTAAACAAAATAAAAATTTTGTTTAATTTGAGGGAGGGTAATTCAGAGGAAAACCCGGATAGCGTTGATTATACTATACTTTTCCGACATTTGCAAACCTATTGATATAATTGAACAAAAAAAGTAGAATTGTTTAATATCTCAAATAGAAGCAAAACAAAGATGAGTCCATATTACTTTGAGATTAAATCAGTAAATCATTAATTACTCTTGCGGCCTTTAGTAAAGGTATATATACTGTCTGTATAGCATGTAT
>DUPK01000055.1 GCA_012838345.1 Clostridiales bacterium
ACATTTCCTCAGTGGAAATGTGCCGCTTAAGTTTAAAGACCAATGGCGTCGGTGATCTGCTCAAGCACTTCTCCGGCAGCCCTCAGCGCCCTGCCGGCCATGTTCTTATTGTTTTTTCTTCTGGGCATCAGTGCCGCGCCGACTGCCGCGCCGGCAATCAGGCCGACACATACGCCCCTGACAAATCTCATATCGCTCATATTATTACCTCCTGAAAAAAGCTGAACACATATAAAAGGATGCTAGAGTAAGTATGCCCTCAAAAGGTAAATTAATGCCTGATTTCTAAGGTCGGCGCAAATTTTTTTGGTTTCTCCGGGAGACGGGCAAATTTAAGCGTGGCATGCCTTGTCCATCATAATTTCGCAGAGGAGGCATATATTTTAGCAGGACATGTTGGCCCGGACGATTTGAACAGATGAAGGGAAGTAACGATGAGACAAAAAAAGGCAAAGATAATGATTCGCTCAATAAAACTGCCTTTTGGAGAGAAGGGTGCAAAGCTTGCCGCCCAGATACTACTCTTAGCCTTTGTTTTATGGCTGGCGTTTTCGTCCGGTGTGTCCGGCGCTATAGAGCAGGTTGCCAGACGGGTTGGGGCAAACGACAGGGTAGCCAGGGCCGCCTTTATAATGGAGCTTGGCGTCAAGCCAAAAGGCGACGATAGCCTGATAGATGCGGTGCTTGCGGTCTCGGTGCCTTATAAAAACTCAGTGGAGCAGCCGGAGAGGACGGTAGAGCCCGCGGCGCCGCAGACCACGAAAAAACCGGCTAAGACGCCTTCTCCTTCACCTACCGTAAAGCCAAGTCCTTCGCCCCCAGCTTTGTCGCCCGAGGATATAGAGATGGAGGGCGAAACGGAGGGCATAGACGTAGCGGCGATTTTCAACGAGCCCTTGAGCGTAAGGCTTAAAGGGGCGCCGCAAATTCTTATCATCCACACGCACTCGACCGAGAGCTACACCCCGGACGTGGACAACGTATATATAGAAACGGACATAACGCGAACGCTCAACTCCAATTACAACGTGGTGAGAGTTGGGGAGGAGTTGGCAAGGGCCCTGGGAGAAAGGGGCTTTTCGGTCATGCACGACAGGGGGGTGTATGATTATCCCAGCTACAGCGGTTCCTACGGCCGCTCACTGACGGCTATAGAGTCATATCTGAAGCTCTACCCGAGCATAAAGATTGTGATAGACGTGCATCGGGACGCCCTGATGGACGCTGAGGGCAAAATCTACAAAACGGCTGTGGAGGTAGGCGGTAAATCTTCTGCCCAGGTAATGATGGTTGTGGGAACCGGTGACGGAGGGTCGAACAATCCCCGCTGGAAGGAAAACCTGAAGCTCGCCTTCCACCTTCAGGCGGCAATGAACGTTAAATACAAGGGCCTTGCCCGTCCGATTAACATATCGCCCGAGCGCTACAACCAGCATGTCGGGGAGGCTTCCATCCTTGTCGAGGTCGGCTGCAACGGCAATACGCTGGAGGAGGCGCTTTACGCTGCAAGGCTCTTTGCTGACGTGGCGGCGGATGTCCTTGATAAGCTGAAATAAAGAAAGGCTGCCTCGCTGAGACAACCCCGTTATTGCTCTATACCTCCCGTTACACGAAAAGTATGCTTTGCAAATTTTTTGTTTTTTTAGTATCAAATGTGTACGGTTCGCTGAAAGTACAAAGCACCGCGCAGTGCGTTGATTTGTACTTTCAATCTTTATCCCCTGACAAGCGAGTAGAGTTTCATATCCCGGATTTCTCCGTTTTTTACGGCGTTTTTCCTGAGTACACCTTCAAGGACAAAGCCCGCCTTTTCAAGCACCCTGCAGGAGGCTGTGTTTCCGGCAAAGGGCTCGGCAAAGATACGGATAAGGTCCGTATTTTCAAACAGGTAAG